>PXRK01000001.1 GCA_003021015.1 Halobacteriales archaeon QS_4_66_20
CTGTGCAGCCAGCCAGATGTCGTCTCAAAACGCACGTTCTCACCACGTGCTACCCGTTGTGGTCGAATGCGATTGAATACTACTGAAAATCAGAACGGTTCGTCTCGAACTCATTCTTCGCAGGGTACGCCATCCCCATTAAATTCGACCCAGAGTTGACACCAGTCGCAGGGATGGATCGTCCCGGAAACAATCGTGCAGGCCCCGTATCCATCCCCTGTTTCGTCAGGGACGTACTGGCTGCAGTTCCCGCATTTCTCCTCGTCCTTCGGGGTGTGCTGGAAACCGATGCCATCCTTGCTTTCGGGAGGCGTTCCCCGTTCAATTCCATTGAGAGAGTTTCCGTTGGCCTCCGCTTCAGGCACCTGATCGGTCGGATGAGGACTCTCGTGGCTGGATGCGGCGTCGCTGGGCGAGGGAGTCGCTGGCGTCGGAGTCGGAGTCTCAGTCGGGGTCGCGGTATCCGTCGGCGTCGCAGTCTCCGTCGGTGTGGTGTCACCTTCGTTGCCGTCTCCATTGCCGGCACAGCCACTCAGGGCAAGGAACGACGCTATCGCTCCGAGGCGAACGAGTCGACGGCGGCTCCAGTCGTCACCGATATCTGTTTCAGTCACGAGTTACGACGACTCCACGGTAACAGAAACGCCGTGGGGCATGTACGCAGTGTTTGCGTATCCCTTCGTGTTCCACGGATACTGGTCGTCAGTGATGCTGGCCTCCTCCGAGGCGTCGTCGTCGGGGGCGGATACGGTTGCCGGTTGCTGGAAGTCCCGGTTGTCGGTCGCCCGGGACACCAACTCGTACTCACCCGCACTGTCTGGGGTCCACATATACCGGAACAGACGCCAGGAGTAGTCGCCCCTCGAGGGGCCGAAGAACTCGGCTTCGCCCCAGCTCTCGCCGCCGTCCGCCGACACTTCCACCGTGTCAACAGCGTCATCGCCAGCCCAGGCCACGCCGACGACCTCTACCTGCCCGGCGGGATTCGTTTCGACAGTCTCTCCCTCCCCGGGATGACCGATGAGTGATTTCACAAGCTGGTCATACATGTACGGGTGAGTAACTTCGTCCGACTCCATCTGCTCGCGCGTATCGAAGGTTTCGATCTGGCGGTTGTGGTTGGCCGAGGTCCCTTGCGGGAAGATTCGGTAGGAATACTGCTGCCAGTGAGTGTACGTCCGCTGCCCGTCTTCGGGTGCGCCGGGTTCCTCCCACTCGTTACCGAACAACATCATGTCCATCACATGCATTCGCTTGACCCATTTCACGTTGTTGTTCCCATACCAGCCAGGGACCAGTAGTCGGACGGGATATCCGTGCTGGGGCGTCATCGGCTCGCCGTTCATCCTGTACGCGAGCAACACGTTGTCCATCACTTTTTCCATCGGTATTGACCGGGCGAAGACATCCTTGCCCTCCGGGTTGTCGCCCCCCATGACGGAGAGCCACATCCCGTCACCTGTCTCCGCGCCGTACGCCTCCAGAATCTCCGAGAGTGGCGACCCCGTCCACGCGGCGTTGCCGACTGCGCCGAACGACCACTGGTTCCCTCCCACCTGCGGATCGAAGTAGGACCGACCATTCCCGGAGCACTGCATTGTGTGAGTGATTGTCCGAGTAGAATAATCGTTTTTGATTTCGTCCATCGACAGCTCCACTTCCTCGCCAACGGCTCCAGTGAGCGACACGCTCCATTCGTCGATGTCGATTGATGGGGAAGGGTAGTGATTCCTGATGTAGTGGGCCTCGCGGTCAGTTCTGGATTTCGTGTACGTTACTCTATTGGCGGCCTGGGCGTTCTCCGGGTCTGGAGAAAGGATACTGAGCTGGGGATACTGCTCCTGCAAGCTCGGCTCCGTTTCGGTGGGCGTCTCCTCTTGTACTGGTGTCTCTGTTTCTTCGGGTGTCGGTGTCTCAGTCGGTGCCTCAGTCGGTGTCTCAGTCGGTGTTGCCGTTGGCTGTTCGGCGGTCGGCGTCTCGTCTTGCCCGCCCGAACAGCCCGCGAGTAGCGTCGTGCCCGCGGAGGCACCCGTACACAGCAGAAACTTTCGACGCTTCATGAGTTGATTCGCTGGATTTTCATCCGTCATGTTGGTTAAATAAAATCAGAGACAATGAATATAATTATGCTATGCGGCAAATGTTGTGTCATGTATACTCATACCAATATCGAATAGCCAACATATCTAGTGGCGTTGTAGCGCACATGGAAAGTACTTATAATCACTTGTTGTTTCATGTTCAGTATGGTCACGGACGGTCAGATTGTGACGATTCAGTTCATAGGGAGGATTGCAGAGGGCCCACACGAAGGGGAGGTTTTCGACACGACGGACGCGAAAATAGCCAAGGAAGAAGGCGTCTACGACGAGCGGTACAGCTACGAACCCATCTCGTTTCGAGTTGGCGACGGCGAGGTGCTCCCAGGTATTGAAGACGCTGTCCGAGAGATGAGCATCCAGGACCAACAAACTATCACGCTTACACCTGATGCCGCTTTTGGTGAGCGTCGGTCTGAGAAGGTTTACGAGGTACCCAAAACCGAGTTTGAGGCCGAACCCGAACCGGACGCACTTGTCAACAGTGAACTGGGAGAGATTGGATGGATAACCGAGGTTGAGGACGACACCGTCGCAGTTGATTTCAACCACGAACTCGCTGGGACGACAATCGAAGTCGAGCTGTGGGTCGTCAACACGATTGAACCTGATACGACGTGATGTGTTGACCAGACGCCTGTGCCAGTCGAACGTGGACTGATAGTGAGTACCGTATCAAGCGACACCGCAGCCCGCATCGGGTCGGGAAAGCAGCCGTGAGTATATAAGTCGTCGCCGTCGAAACTCCCGGGTATGGTGGCACCGACACTGCGGCTGGGCACCCTCGCCGAGCAGCAGGTCCTCCTCAGCTTCCTGGTCACGCTGGTGCTGATCGTCCTGATCTGGCGGTTCGACGTCGTCCTCGACCGCGCCACGGGCATCAGCAAGAAGACGCTGACGAACCTCCGGGGGTTTCGCATCGTGGCCACCGCGACGACGCTCGCCTTCGCCGCGCTGTGGGTCGCCAACCAGCCGACGCCGCCGTGGCTGGCGGAACTGTCCGAGGCGGTCGGCGGGCCGCAACTCCTCGGGTGGCTCGTGGCGTTCCTGCCGGCGTTTCTCGTCCGCAATCACGTGCCGATTCTCGTGACGCTGCTCGGGCTGTGGTGGGCCTGGAAGCTCCGGGCGGAGGGTGACGACCTCATCGAGCGGTTCGTCGCCGCGAAGTACGACGAGACGCTCGCGCCCATCGTCGAGAACGTCTGGGACGTGACGATCGTCGCCGTGTTCGTCCTCCTGGTGCTCGACCAGTGGGGGATCAGCATCGCCGCGCTGCTTGCCCCCGCGGGGATCATCGGCATCGTGCTGGGGTTCGCCGCCCGCGAGACGGTCGCGAACTTCTTCGGCAGCCTCTCGCTGTACGCCGACGAAACGTACCAGCGCGGGGACTACATCGAACTGGAGAGCGGCATCTCGGGAACAGTCCGGGACATCAGCGTCCGCAGCACCGTGCTCCAGACGCTGGACGGCGACCTGGTGAACGTCCCCAACTCCGAGCTCAACGAGGCGAAGATCACGAACAAGTCCTCGCCGACGACGAGCCGCCGGATCCGCTCGCAGATCGGCGTCTCCTACGACGCCGACCCCGAACAGGTGGAGGAGATCCTCACGGAGGCCGCCGAGACCGTCTCCGAGACCCACCAGCCGCGGGTCCACCTCCGGGAGTTCGGCGATTCCGCGCTGGTGTTCGACGTGTTCGTCTGGATCGCGACCCCCGACGACCGCCTGCAGGCCGAGCACGACCTCAACATGGCGGTCCACGCCGCGCTCGACGACGCCGGCATCGAGATCCCCTTCCCGCAACGGGAGATCGAGATGGAGGAAAAATCGCCGGACGCCAGGCGGGCGGATCGCCAGTCGTGAGATTGGCATCTCTGGTGGAAACATTTATTGAGTTACACAGTTACTGATAAATATGGGCACGGCAGTCAAAGTCGACGACGATGCGAAAGCCAGGCTGGAGGAACTCCAGGCAGAGATCCATCTGGAGACTGGCGTCACCGTCACGCAGCAGCAGCTTCTGAGCAGACTCATCGACGACGCGTACGCGTCCCGTGACGACGTAATCGAGTCGTTCCGCTCGTCGACAGTTCCGCTCTCCGAAGAGGAGAAAGAACGGATGCGCAAGGGGCGGATCAGTTCCGGCGTCGAGACAGACGAGGAGGACATCGACGAAATTCTCTACGGATGAGCGTTCTTGTCGACACCGGCGTTCTCTACGCCGATCACGACACGGATGCGACCCGACACGAAGCGGCCGCCGGCGCACTCGAACGGGTGTACGACGGCGAGTTCGGACAGCCGTACGTGACCGACTACGTGTTCGACGAGGCCGTTACCCTCACGTTGCGCAGGAACGGTTCCTTCGAGGCTGCGACACAGTTGGGACAGCGGCTCCGCGGTGTCGATCCGTACCCCGAGGTCTACGAACTACTCCACCTGTCGGAACCGGCGTTCGAGGCTGCTGTCGACGTGTTCGAGCAGTACGCCGACCAGGATCTGAGCTTCACCGATGCGACGCTACTAACGCAGTGCGAACGACAAGATATCGACGCCATCTTGACGTTCGACGACGATTTCGACGGGCTCGTCGATCGTCTCTCTCCTGGAGACATCTGATACGGACTGCCGTTACTCGTTTCCGCCGGGGTGTCACAATTCGGGAGTTTCAGCCCGCGAAACAACCGTTCACGTGACATGGCCGCGAACATAATCGCACTAATCACTATGAAAACGAGCCGCCCTACGCGCTCGACGGCGACGGCTTCTGGACGTCCGAGAAGTAGGCGGCGAGGTCGGTCGTCGAGAGCATCCCGATGACGCCCTCCTCCTCGTCGACGACGGGGAGGTGGTGGATCTCGTAGGTGATCAGCCGGTCGGCGGCCTCGCGGATCGGCTCGCCGGCCTCGGCGGTGACGACCCCCTCGGTCATGTACCGCTCGACGGTCGTCTCGGCTTTCGGCTCGCTGTCCCTGACGATCCGCACGAAGTCGGTGCTCGTGAGGATCCCCGCGAGCTGGTTGTCCTCGTCGACGACGACCAGCGATCCGATCCCCTCTTCGAGCAGCAGTTCGGCGGCGTCCTCGACGAGGGTGTCCGGCGTGACCGTGACGACTCCCGACGACATCAGCCGTGCGACGAAGATATCCTGCATACCCGCCCTTCGCCAACCAGGGTCAGGAACCTTTCGATCCCGGCAGTTCCCGTCGCGGACCGACGGAGTTCCCGCCGGTACCGTCACCCTCTTTTCGGTCCCTCGCGGATGTCCGGTCATGACTCACGAGATTGTGGTCGTGCCCGGCGACGGCATCGGGACGGAGGTGACGCCGGCGGCGGTCGAGGTCCTGGCGGCGCTCGATCTCCCCCTCGAGTTCGTCTCCGGCGAGGCCGGCGACGGCGCGGCGGCGGAGTACGGCGATCCGCTGCCCGAGGAGACCCGGGAACTGGTCGCCGAGGCCGACGCGACGCTGTTCGGCGCCGCGGGCGAGACCGCCGCCGAGGTCATCCTGCCGCTCCGGTCGGTCGTCGGCTCGTACGCAAACGTGCGGCCCGCCCGCGCCTACCCGGGCGTGGACGCGCTCGCGCCCGAGACGGACCTGGTGTTCGTCCGGGAGAACACCGAGGGCGTCTACGCCGGCCTCGAACAGGAGGTCGTCGACGGCGTCCGGACGCTGACCCGCGTCGTCACCGAGGACGCCTCCGAGCGGATCGCGGAGTTCGGCTTCCAGTACGCGAAGCGCAACGGCTACGACCGGGTGACGATCGCCCACAAGGCCAACGTGATGCGCCAGACCGACGGCCTGTTCCTGGAGACCGCAGAACGCGTCGGCCAGGACCGCGGCGCCGACCACGACACGATGCTGATGGACGCGCTGGCGACCGACATCGTGATGCATCCCGAGTCGTACGGCGTCGTGATCTGCCCGAACCTGGCGGGCGACGTGCTCTCGGACCTCGCCGCGGGGCTCGTTGGCGGCCTCGGCCTGCTGCCGTCGGCGAACGTCGGCGACGAGAACGCGCTGTTCGAACCGGTCCACGGCTCGGCACCCGATATCGCGGGTCAGGGCGTCGCCAACCCCGCGGCGACGGTCCTCTCGGCGGCCATGCTGCTTGACTACCTCGAGTACGGCGAGGCGGCCGACCGCGTCCGCGATGCCGTCGAGGGCGTGCTCGCAGACGGCCCGCGGACCCCCGACCTGGGCGGCGACGCTTCGACGGCAGACGTGACTGACGCGATCATCGACCGGCTGTGAGCAAGTAACTGCTCGCCGTCACCTGTCGGCTGGCTGGGCAGATCCTGTGAACAGTTCACAATTCCCCCAGCGTTTATTTCCTCGTCATTTTTGCCGGGGACACCGTACGCAGGGGCATGGACGGGCCCATCGAGTTCGGGCAGTTCGAGGAAGGGCGACACTGCAATTACTGGACGCTCGATCCGACGATCCAGCGGGAGTTGCGGCGGGTGTACACCGACGGAGAGTTCGAGTGGGCCGAACCGCGGCTCGCAGAGTTCGGGAAGGTCGTCGGGCACACCATCGCGGACAACGCCGACTACATCGACGACCACGGCCCCGAACTGCACACCTACGACAAGCACGGCGAGGTACAGAACTTCGTGCGCTACCCCGCCGAGCAGTTCGAGGACGAGGAACTCGCCTACGAGGCGGGGGTCGTCGCCGACGCGTTCCGTGCGCCGCCGGGCCGCGACGAGCCGACATGCTGTACCTGCTGTCCTACGCCGAGACGTCGGGGTTCGTCTGCCCGGTGGCGATGACCGCCGGCGCGGCCCACGTCCTGGAGACGTTCGACGACGGCACCCTCGAAGAGTACTACGAGGCGCTGACCAGCCGCGAGTACGAGGACGTCATCGAGGGGGCGATGTTCCTCACCGAGAAGCAGGGCGGCAGCGACGTCGGCGCCGCGGAGACGACCGCCAGATACGACGAGGACAGCGGCTACTGGCGGCTCACGGGCGAGAAGTGGTTCTGCTCGAACGTCGACGCCGAGGGGACGCTCGCGCTGGCGCGGACGCCCGACGCGCCCGAGGGTACCGACGGACTGTCGATGTTCCTGGTCCCGCACGGCGACCCCGACGGGGGCGTGCTGACGAAGGGGCGCCGGCACGCCTTCGACGGGGCGCCGCCGGCCGAGGCAGTCAACGACCAGTACTACCGGCGGCTGAAGGACAAACTCGGCACGACCGCTGTCCCGACCGGCGAGGTGGAGTTCGAGGATACGAAGGCGTACCTCGTCGGCGAGCAAGAGCGGGGGTTCAGGCAGATGGCCGAGATGCTCAACCTCGAACGGCTCTCGAACGCGGCGGGGGCCTGCGGCATCATGGGCCGGGCGCTGCTAGAGAGCCGGATCCACGCCGCCAACCGCGAGGCGTTCGGCAAGCCGATTCAGGCGTTCCCGCTGATGCGCGCCGACCTCGTCGACATGACGGTCGACCACGAGGCCGCGACGGCGTTCACCTTCGAGGCCGCCCGCGTGTTCTCCGAGCGCGAGCGGGCGGTGCGGGCCGGCGAGGGCGGGACCGCCGCGGACGGCGAGTCTGACAGATCCGAGGCCTACCGGCTGCTTCGGCTGCTGACGCCGGTCGCGAAGCTCAAGACGGCGCGGATGGCGATCGACACGGCTTCGTACGCGATGGAGATCCAGGGCGGCAACGGCTACGTCGAGGAGTTCGTCACCAGCCGGCTGCTGCGCGACGCGCAGGTGCTGCCGATCTGGGAGGGAACCGAGAACGTCCTGGCGCTGGACGTGCTCCGCGCGCTGAATCGGGAGGCCGCCCACGAGCCGTTCGTGACGACCGTCCAGGAGCGCCTGGACGGGATCGAACACCCCGCGCTTTCGGACGCGGCGGCGACCGTGGAGGCGGAGTTCCACGAGCTCTCGGGGGCGATGGCCGACCTCGCCGGCCGGGACGCCGAGTACGCACAGCTGAAAGCCAAGCGGCTCGCCCGCTACATCTTCGACGTGTACACGGGTGCGTTGCTGCTGGAGGAGGCCGACGACGCGCTCGCTGCCGACGACGGCCGGATGGCGCTGGTCGCCCGCCGGTTCGTCAACCGGGAACTCGCCGACGAGGCGGCGCGGGGGATCACCGACGGCGACCGGTTCGCGGTCGAGTACTTCGAGCCGGTCGTTCACTTCGAGCCGGTGGGGGCCGCGGCGGTCGCGGGCCCGCCAGTCGAGGACCAATCATAAACCCGTTCGTCACGAGAGTAGTGTATGGAAATCGGCGTCATCTCGGACGTTCACGGCAACACGGTCGCGCTGGATGCCGTCTTCGCGGACATGCCGGCCGTCGACGCGCTGGCCTGTGCAGGCGACGTAGTGGGGTACAACCCCTGGCACGCCGGGTGCGTCGAGGCAGTCCGCGAGCGGTCGATCCCGACGGTTTCGGGCAACCACGACCGGGCCGTCGCCAGCGAGACGCGCTTCGCGTTCAACAGCATGGCCGGCGCGGGCGTCGCCCACGCCCGCGAGACGCTCACCGAGGACCAGATCGAGTGGCTCCGCTCGCTGCCGACGACCCGCCGGGAGTTCGACGGCCGCGTCCGGATCGTCCACGGCCACCCCGAGAACCCCGACCGCTACACCTACACCGGGGAGTTCTCGCCCGACCTGCTCGGCGAGGAGGACGTACTCGTGCTCGGCCACACCCACGTCCAGGGCCACGAGCGGTTCGACGAGGGCGTGGTCATGAACCCCGGCAGCGTCGGCCAGCCCCGCGACGGCGACCCGCGGGCTGCCTACGCCGTCCTCGACCTCGACGATCTCACGGTGACGGAACACCGGGTCGAATACGACATCGACTGCGTGCGCGAGGCCGTCGCCGAGGCCGACCTCCCCGCGCGCATCGGCGACCGGCTCGCAGAAGGACGCTGAATCACCTCCCGACCGGCGTTTGCCGACTGCCCGACTGCCGCGTTTCTGCCGGCCACACAGACCACACCCCTGGCGGACTGAAAGGGCGAGGCACGCTCAACGAACCCGGACGACGCAAGCACCACAACGGAGTGAGGAGCGCAGCGAGTCCCGGGAGTTGAGCGTGCCGAGGGCTTTCTCCATCACGACAGTACCAACAGTATCACATCAAAAACCCGTTACTAGAGCCCTTCCTGCAGAACTTCCAGCGCGCGGTCACGGTCCTTCCAGCGGACCAGAATCGTGACGGAGGTGGCGCTGGTCATCACGTCGTGGATGTAGATGTGCTCGTCGGCAAGCGGCCCGAGCATCCGGTGGATCGCGCCGCTCTGCCGTTGCAGTTCGCCGCCCGTGATCCGGATCGCCGCGAAGTCCGTCTCCAGCGTAACACTCGACAGCGTCTCGTCGTCGATCACCTCCTCGTGGATCAGCGCCTCAGCGCGCTCGCCGTCCTCGGTGTCGGTGTAGAACGTGATCGAGTCCATGCCGCTGGCGCTGGTCTCGATGTTGACGTTGGCCGCCGCGAGCGCGGTCGAGAGCCGCGCCAGGATGCCGGGCTGGTTGCGCAGCGACCGGCCGGCGACCGTCAGACACGCCAGCCGCTGCTCCTGGAGGTCGATCAGGTTCTCGAACTGCCCCTCGATGTCGGTGCCCTCGCCGAGCAGGTCGTCGTGCTGGTGGTGGATCACCCGGACGTCGAGGTCGCCGGTCTTGTAGGTGAGCGCCGACGGCGCGACGATCTCGGCGCCGCGAAAGGAGAGGTTCCGGAGTTCGTCGACGGTGATCTCCCCGACGTTGCGCGCGCCCTCGACGACGTTGGGGTCGCCGGTCATCACGCCCTCGACGTCGGTGACGATCACGACCTCGTTGGCGTCCATGTAGTTGCCCAACATTACGGCGGTCGTGTCGCTGCCGCCGCGGCCCAGCGTCGTGATCGTGCCGTTGTGGTCCTGGGCGAGAAAGCCGGTGATGACCGGCACGGTGCCCCGGCCCATCGCCTCGACCGTCTCCGCAGTTCGCGCTTTCGTCTCGTCGACGTCGACCTCGCCGTACTCGTCGGTGATGATCGGCCACCCCTCCGAGCCGGGTTCGAGGAACTGCGTGTCGATGCCGCGGGCCTCCAGCGCCCCCTTCAGCATCCGGACGGAGGTCCGTTCGCCCATGCTGACGATCTCGGCGCGGTCGGTCTCGCTGGCCTCGAACTTGATCTCCCCGAGCAGTTCGTCGGTCGTCCCGCCCATCGCGCTGACGACGACGGCGACCTCGTGGCCCTGCTCGACGGTCTCGGCGATCGAGTCGGCCGCACGGTTGATCCGGTCGCCGTCCGCGACGCTCGTCCCCCCGAACTTGACGATCAGGCGCATCCGACCACCCGCGCGTCGCGTCGCGCCGTCCACCGTGGTTGGCGTCCGTCGGTCATTTCACGTCCGTCCGCTCCTGCGTGCATACAGGTGGTTCCGGGCGGCGTCCCCTATAAGCCGACGGGAACGGCAAAAGCCGCCAGCCCTAATTACCAGCCAGCCCAACGCGGGGGTATGGAACTCCGCGACGCCGTCGAGGCCGACGCCGGGCGGCTCGCCGCGCTCACGGACACTCCCCGGGACGTGATGCGGAACCTCGTCCACGACCGGACGGTGCGCGTCGCCGAGCGCAACGACGAAATCGTCGGCTTCGTCAGCTTCGACGCCCGCGAAGGGACGGTCCACGTCACACAGCTCGAAGGCGAGACCGACATCTACGACGCCCTGCTGGACGAACCGGTCCGGTTCGCCCGCCGCGAGGGGATGGGCGTCGAACTGCTCGCCCCCGATGACGAGCTCGACACCCAGGACGCCGCCGACGACGTCGGCTTCGAACACGCCGGCAGCGGCCCGTACTTCGACGGGCAGTCGACGACCCGCTACCGGCTCGACGATCCCTGATCCCCGACGGCTGTGCAGTTCGTAGTTCTGTGCGATCATGCTCCGGTCCCTCTGTCGGACACTCCCATGGACCCATCATTCCGAGTGAATGGATTAAATAATGGGGCTCGGGCAGTCTTCGGTAGATTCCACCCCGCCAGGTCACATGAAGTCGGCGATGCCGGACTGCTTGTTCGTGTCGTCCTCGAAAATCCGCTCGATCCGCTTTTCGAGAATCTGGAGGCGCTGTTTCGTGTACGGCCGGGAGCCGAACTCCTCGGCGACCCGGATCGCCGTGTCCATGTACTTGTTGACCGACCCCTCGTGAACCGTCAGCGTCACGTCGCCGCCACAGCGCCGGCAGTCGCCCGACAGCGGCGCGCGCCTGAACTTCTCGCCACAGCCCAGACACCGTACCTCCTGGCTGGCGAACGCCTTCAGGTTGCCCAGCAGGTCCGGCAGGAAGTGGAACTCGATGATTCGCTCGGCGACGTCCGTCTCGTCGACCGCCCGCAGCTTCCGGGACAGCGACAGCTGGGCGTCCATCTTCTCCTGCATCGACCCCAGCGTCTTGTACGCCGAGAGGTCCGGCCCCGCCGCGATGTCCGCCGTGTCGTGGGTGTGCCGGAACTCCGTGTACTCCCGGTCGGTCCCCAGCGTCTCCTCGGCGATCGTCATCAGCTCCTCGACGTCGCTGGGATCCCGTAGTTCCCGCGTCGCCTCGTAGAACTCCCTCGGGTACTTGTCCATGATGTCGACGTTGTGCGCCTCGTCGTCGATCTCTGCAGGGTCGATCCGCGAGGACATCACCAGCGGCGCATCCATCGAGTTATGCGCATACAGCCAGTTCGCGGTGAAGATCGGCTCGCCGCCGACCTGCAGATCGTACAGGTAGCCGTCGTACTCGACTTCGTCGATGGTTTGCACGCGGAGATACGAGAGGTCACCGTCGATGAGCGTGCGAAGCGTTTCGAACGGGTCTACTGCGGCCTCCGGCAGGTCGCGAGTTTCGAGTTCAGTGACGATTTCCCGGAGCTTTTCGAGCGAGATGTTGTCCCGCCGCTTCAGATACTTCGGAATCAGATCTTTGATATCCGGGACGTTCATCTCCCGGATCTCCATCAACGCCTCCGGGATCGAGACGACGAGGCTCTTCGGATAGTAGGAATCTTCGCCGTCGAGGATCTCCCGAAGAGCGTTACGCCCGGCACCACCCGAGACGGTCACCGTGTAGATGGGTTGCCGCCGCTCGTCCCGCTCGCGCCGGGAGACGTTTGCGACGAGTCCCAGCCTGTGTAGCAGGAAGACGATCCCGTCCTTGACGTCTTCGCTCGTCGTGTGGAACCCGATCGTCGTTACGTTGTCATCGCTCGATTCGCTTCCGTCGCCGGCGATGAATCCCCGGAGGAACTCCAGAACGAGCTCCCGGGGTGCTGTCAGGATACACTCCGGGACGAGTTTTTCACTCGAACTGTACTCGTCGGTCCGTTTGAACCCGAGTTCGTACAGCACTTCCCTGCACACAGCGGGGAACCGGATCTCGTAGGCCCGGTTCGACCACCGCGTTCGTGGCTCGAATCCGAGTACGCGCTCCCCTCTCTCGACTGCTTCCTCGACCAACTGCTCGTCGCTGTTGTGGATCGCCGGACAGACACTCGACAGCGTCCCTTCGGCGACGAACAGCCCGAGGAGCCAGGCGAAGTCCCTGTCCAGTTCGATCGTCTTTCGGATCCCGTTCTCGGATCTCTCCAGACCGATCTTGACGTCGTCCGGCGTCTCGAACCCGGCACGGTCGAGGATCTCCTCGAACCGGTCGTAGCCGATCTTACTCCGTTCGAGACGGTACGCGAGCCCGGATCTGAACGCTTGGTGGGTCGGGCTGCCGTGGGCTGTCGTCTCCCAGGCTGTCCTCAGCAGATCCTCGACGTGGTCGTCGATGACGGCGTATGGATCGTGGAAGCACGACGTCACGTCGATTGACGTCTCCTGCGTGTCGACCGCCAGTTTCCGCGGCGCGAGGACGAGGTCACCTTCGGACAGGTCGCCCCCAGCAACGTCCTCGATGCCGTCGTCGTACCGAAACAGGCTATGATTCTCCGTGATCGTGAGGTTTCGGCCGAACTGCGTCTCGATGCGGAGCAGCCCCTCGTTTTCGTCTGCACGGTACCGAATCGCCTTCTCGATCGGCTGCAGTGACGCCTCGTGATCCTCGTCGAAGGCGTACGTCTGCCACCCCTCGGCGACGCAAGTCCGCTTGCGGAACTTCCCGTTGACCTCGAGTGGGGCGTCGAGTTCGTCCCAGAACTCGTCGAACGTCATGAACCGGACGTCGCCGTCGGGATCGACCGCAACTAGTCGCGAATCCTCGGCGACACTGCCGCCCCGCTGGTCCGGCAGGTACGTTCTGCTGAAGTTCAGCAGGCCATCGAGGAGCAACATTACGCAGTCCTCGTCGCCGTCACACTGTGCGACCGCAACGTCGTTTGCGACGACCCGGTGCGTCTCTGCGACCGTGAGGCAGTAAGTGTACTCGACATCTGACGGGACGAACTGGACCCGGCTTACCGTATCAAGGTTCGGTCCACCTCCGTCCGGTGCAGTGGGGATCTCTGCCGACGTGGACGCATCCGTTTCCCCCCCGTCGCATGGGATGTGATCACCGGAAGCGAGACGATGCGCCTCGATCGTCTCGACACTGTCCTCCCACCTGAGCATTCGATGGTCCGGGGTGACTGTCAGTGTTCTCCCCCCCTCCGTTTCGATACGGACGAGGTGATCCGGCGCAGGGTGTTTCGAAACGGCCGTGACCGGCTTCGTCGTCCATGTGCCGTCGTCACCGATCGACCGTACGTGATCGTTCCCGTCCAGTTCCTCGACGAGGACTCCGAACTCATCTTCCACGGGATCGTCGAGACGCCGTTCGACGAACGACTCGACGGTGACAGAACGCTTGATTCCGTCGTCGATGATCGTTATTTCCGTCTCCGGATGGAAGCAGTTCCGCCGTTTGGCGGCGTGGAAGTACGGATGCGCGTAGCCGACGGCAGCGCTCGTAAAGCCCACGATACGGCCGACAGTCGCGGCGCTCGTGTGCGGCGCCATCCCGAAGACGAGTTCGCCGACGAGATCGTCGCGCTCGGTGAACTCGTAGTAGGGGTCAAGGCCGTAGTAGCTTTCGAGCAGGTCGTCGACGAAGTCCGCCGTCTTGAGCATGTGCTCGGCGGCGCCGTCAGAGAGGACGACGTCCTGCACTTTGAGCTCGACGAGCTGGTCGTCGTGGCGCAGTGGGTCGCCGTTGACGTCCTCGTGGTAGCCGAGTTCGCGGAACTGCTCGACGGTGACGTCCAGTTCTCCGGGCCGGACCGCCGTCACCGGCAGGTCGGTCATGTCGTAGCGGACGGTGCCGTCCTTGAACGCGGAGACGTCGTGTTTCGCCCGCAGGATGCCCTTCTCGAGCGGTTCGGGCGTCTTCTCCTTCGAGGAGAGCCCCTTGACGCCCTTCAGGACGTCGTAGGCGCTGGCGCGCTCGCCGACGTTCGCTTTCGCGTCCCGGAGTTCCCGCTTCAGGTCGATGGTCGTGTACTGGGTCGGACGGGCGAGCGTCTCGCAGCGGGCACACTCCGCGCGGCCGGAGTCGTCGGGGTCGATCTCGCTGTCACAGTCCGGGCAGACGTACACCGCCTCCGCAACACCGCCGCAGTCCGAGCAGCGCGGCCAGTACGTCTCCGCCTCGCAGGCGACGCAGCGCCGCCGGCCGACCTCGATGTCGGGGAGTTTTCCCTCCTCGTCGTTGACCGAGTCGCCGGCCATCGTGGCCTCGTCGACGTCGCGCTGGCTGCCGCCGGCGTCGCCCAGCGGGAAGAGGGTGTGGACGGCCGGCGAGAGCTCGCGCTCCTCGGACTTCTCGGGGCGGCCCATCCGGTTGCCGATCCGCGTCGGCGCGCGCTCCCGGACGGTAAAGGGTGCGACCTCGTTGACCAGTTCGATGGCGTTATCGCCGTCGGCGTACGAGCGCGCCGCCTCGCTGACGTCCGCTGTCGTCCAGGCCCGCGTCAGGTCGTCCTCGAACCCGAGCGTGCGGACGAGCGGCCGCCAGACCGGCACCGTGAGCTGGTCCTCGCCCTGGGTGTGCTCGACCAGCAGCGTCTCCAGCGTCCTGCCGACGGACTCCGTTCGCGGGAGGACCAACTGGTCGCCCTCGGCAGGGCCAGCGGCCTCGCCGGTCCCGGTCGCACCGTCGGCTGTCGCCACTTCAGCGTCCTCGATGGCCTGCGCCAGTTCGAGCGTCGCCGCGACGCTGACGTCGTGCCAGGGGTAGGTGAACGTCGGGTGCAGCGGTGCGTCGTTCTCGCTGGCCCACTCCAGTGCCTCGTCCGGCGTCGGATCCGCGAGATCGACGTCAACGCTGTCGCGCATCGCCCGGACCGGTGCGCCGGCGGCTTCGAACTCCTGGACCCACCACTCGAAGACGTACGAGGCGGGCGCCAGGTCGTGGTTGTTCTCGACGAACTCGCCGTAGTTGACGAGATACTCCCCCAGGTCGAGGATGCGCTCGACGGCGTTGCGGACCTCCAAGGCCTCCGCGGCGTCGTCGATCCGCCGGACGTCGCCGTTGGCAAGCCTGACCGTCGGGCCCTCGATGGTGTCGACGGGGACGACGCCGGCGGCCTTGCCCGGCCGCTCGGTCTTGATCTGGGTCCCGGGCGCGAGGAAGTCGTCGACCAGCCGCATCGTCGCCGGGTGGACGCCCGCGGTCGCGTGGCCGTGGTTGCGCGACCGGCCGTAGCGCAGGCGGAAGCCCCCGCTCTCGCTGGGGTGGGAGAACACCGGCCGGCCAGCGATGAGGTCCTCCAGGAACTTCTTCGACGGGTCGGCCCGCGGCGGGCCAGCCTGGTCGTCGGGCTCCTGCTCCGCGATGCTACCGTCGCCCTCGTCACCCGCCTCCTCGCCTGCGCTTTCGGATTCGTCGCTCTCGTCGTCGGCCGCCGCGTCGTCAGTCTCGCCGCCGTTCTTGTAGGTGCCGTCGATGAGGTCCTGGAGCCAGGGCCAGTCGACCTCGTCGAGTTCGCGGGTGTAGCGCTGGATCTTCGGCGCCTTGAGCGCGATCCCCTCGCCCAGCACCAGACACATCCCGCCCCGCGCCGCGTTGGTGTCGACGCGGTCGAGGTCGCGGTACCCCTCGACCCCCTCGTCGCCGGTCGCCTCGCCGTCGAGCATGATCGGCATGTGCTCGGCGATGAACTGTGCCTCCGTCTCCGTGGGTGCGTACTGGAGGCCCGTCTCCTCGTCGTACAGCGCGACCTCCTCTGCGTAGCGGCCGATTTCGTCCTCGCGGGCCCTGTACTCGTCGATGCCAAGCAGGGCGCGGGCGTAGTCGGCGACCAGCACCGACAGCGCCTGCGCGGTGCCGCCGGCCGAGCGGATTGGCCCGGCGTAGTAGACGTTGATGAACTCCGTGCCGTCGTCGTTCTCCAGGAGTTCGACGCGGTCGATCCCCTCGATGGGGGCGGCGACGACGCCCTCGGTCAGCAGCGCGACCGCCGTCCGGACCGAACCCTCGATCTTGCCCGCCCGACTCTCGTAGTCGCCGACCGTCCCCTCGACGAAGTCCGAGACGAGCGCGAGCGCGGCTTCTTCCCTGCTCATCTCGCCTTCCAGCTCGCGGACGCGCTCGGCGACGCCGTCGATCCCGAGGATGTTCTCCACGCGGTCGGCCATGTCCCTGGCGACCGGGATCTCGACCGCCGGCGTGGGGTCGCCCCCGCGCTCGCGGGCCGCGTTGGCGACGGCGAACGCCTCGTCGAGGCCCGCTTCGAGCCGTTCGAAGTACCGCTTGTCTTCCGCCCTCATCTCACAGCGGCCAGAGGTCCAGGTCGGTCACGGGGTCGTGCTCGCGCTCCAGGCTCGTGTCGAACTCCCGGACGTACAGTTCGCCGGCGAACGTCGTCGCGGTATCGAGGTGGCCGGCGACCGTCGTGCCGTCCTCTCGGGAGAGCACCGCGTGGGTGTGGGCGAACCGCTCGTCGCCGAACCAGGAGATGTTTCCCACTGCGGGGGTCATCTCCAGATGTTCGTCGAACGTGATCGACTCGTACTCCTTGTCGTTCTGGTCGTAGAACATGAGGGTGGCGTCCTGCACCGCCCCGAGGCTGTAGAAGAACGCGGCGTCGATCCTCTCCTCGTCGGCGAACGCCTCGATCTGCTCGCGCCAGTCGCGGCCGTGTTCGAGGCGGGCGACGTACTCCCGTGCACCCTCGACTCGCTGGTAATCCATACCTACTGCGACGGTGAGCACGGTGAAAACTGTACTGGTCGTTCGCGCCGACTTTCACGGCCCGGATCCATGTCCATGCTGCGGTGCGGTTCGGGAAACCCCGTCGTGAACGACGGGGAGGTCACGGCGGTCCCTCGAACTCTTCCGGTGCCAGGGGATCGGTGACAGAGTTGTCGACAGTTTCAGCGCGTTCGGCCGCCCGCTTGGCGTCCCGCATCAGCCGCTCGTGGGTGTCGACGGTAGGCTCCTCGCCCGGTCGCAGCTGCGTGTAGTTCCCGTCGGGCTGCATCTCCCAGGCGCGTCGGTTGTCCTGGAGGTTCAACCTGAGGAGAGCGCGCAGGCGGTCCTGCAAGGCAGAGTCCTCGACGGGCGTGACTGCTTCGACGCGGTTGTCCAGATTCCTTGTCATCCAGTCTGCGCTCCCGAGATAGAACTGCTCTGCGCCACCGTCCCGGAAATAGAACACCCGGCTGTGCTCCAGAAAGCGGCCGACGATGCTCCGGATCGTGACGTTCTCGCTGGCCCCCTCCACGCCGGGACGGAGCCGGCAGATGTCCCGGATGATCAGGTGGATGTCGACGCCGGCCATCGACGCTTCGTACAGCTCCCGGACGATATGGGGGTCCTCCAGGCGGTTCATTTTGGCGACGATGCGGGCCTCCTCGCCGTCGCGGGCGCGCTCGGCTTCCGCCCGGACGAGATCGCGGAATCGGGTGCGCATGTTCTCCGGGGCGACGAGCAGCTTCCGGTAGGAGTCGTGCATTGCGTGACCGGTGAAGAAGTTGAACAGCTTCACCAGGTCGTGACCGATCCCCGGGTCAGCAGTGAGCACCCCCAGATCCTCGTACGTCTTTGCGGTTTCGGAGTGGTAGTTGCCGGTGCCCACGTGGGCGTACTGCCGCACAGTATCGCCCTCCTCGCGGACGACCAGCGAGGTCTTCGTGTGGGTTTTCAGCCCGATGGTGCCGTAGGCGACGTGGATGCCCTCCTCCTCGAGGCGGCGGACCCACCTGAGGTTGTTTTCCTCGTCGAACCGGGCCTTCAGCTCGACCATCACCGCCACCTGTTTGCCGTTCTTTGCGGCGTCGATGAGCGCCTCGATAACGTTCGAATCCTCGGCGGTCCGGTAGATCGCGGCTTTGATCGCCAGGACGTCCGGGTCGTGAGCGGCTTCTTGGAGGAACCGCTGGACAGTTCCTTCGAAGGAGTGGTACGGATGGTGCACGAGGAGATCGTCGCGGCGGATCTCCTCGAAGATCGAGCCGTTCTCGCTGGGATCAGCCAACCTGGGGTGGGGCTGTGGCGTCCACGGCTCGGGTTTCAGGTTCGGCCGCTCCAGGGCCACCAGTTCGAAGAGATCGCTGTAGTCCAGCAGGCCGGTCCGCTCGATGACGTCCGCAGGCTCGACATCCAGCTGCTCGACGAGGACGTCCCGGGCGCGCTGACTCATCCCGGCGGCGACCTCAAGCCGGACGACTGTGGCGAACCGGCGCTCGCGGAGGACGCCCTCGATGGCCTCGATGAGGTCCTCGGCGATCTCCTCGTTACGCCGGACCTCGGCGTTGCGCGTCACGCGGAACATGGCATGTTCGACGATCTCGACATCGGGAAACAGGAGTTCGAGGTTGGCAGCGACGACCTCCTCGACGGGGACGAACCGGCCGTCGTCGACGTTCAGGAACCGTGGGCGGTTCTCGGGGATCTTCACCCGGGAGAACGTTGGCTCGTCGTTGCCCGGCCTGCGGGTCAGTACAGCCATCGAGAGGCTCAGATTCGAAATGAACGGGAAGGGGTGGGCGGGGTCGAACGTCAGCGGCGTCAGCGTCGGCAACACCGTCTCCTCGAACCGCTCGCGTAAATCCGCCCGCTCCTCGTCGTTGAGCGCCTCGTAGGCGACCATCTCGACCCCGGCGTCGGCCAGCGCCGGCCGGATGTCTTCCTGCCAGCACCGCGTCTGGCGCTCGAACATCGGCTTGGCAGTCTCGATAGCGGCCTCCCACTGCGCGCGGGGAGTCATCCCGTCCGGCGTGGGCTCCGACACGCCGGCGGCGATCTGCTGTTTCAGCCCGCCAACCCGTTTCATGAAGAACTCGTCCAGGTTTTTGGTGACGATGGCGAGGAACTTGGCCCGTTCGAGAACCGGGTTACGGTCGTCGTTCGCCTCGTTGAGCACGCGCCGCTGGAACGCCAACTCGCTCAGCTCGCGGTTCAGGTACCACTTCGGGTCCGTCAGGTCGACATCCCCCGCTGTCCCCGCACCGCCGTCGCTCCGATCCGGTGGCTCGTTTCCGGACGCCGCCTCCTCGTCGGTGTCCGCCCCGTCTGGATCTGCATCGTCGTTCGGGTGGCCGTCCCTCTCCGGATCGGCGGCTTCGTCCGGACTCGCGTCGCCGCCCGACATCTCGCCGCCACCACTCATCGGTCCGCCCAGGCCCAGGGGTCGACGATCTCGGCCTGATCCCTGTGCTGGTAGGTCTTCCTGGCAGGAACCCGCACGAATTCCCGTGCCGAGCAGTCGTAGGCGGTGAGCTCGCGGCCGTGAACGCAGCCGGTGTCGAGACCGACGGCCCACTCCGTCGCGAACGGCTCCGAGAGCACCGTGTGTCCGAAAAACACCCGCGGCGGGCCCTCGTATGACTCGAACCAGAACGGCCCGTCGTACCCGTTCTCGGGGGGGACCGCACGGGTTTCCAGCAGGTCATGCAGCGACTGTTCGGACAGCGCCCGTCGCGGGTCGATCCCCGCGTGGACGACCAGGCTGTCGCCGAACGACGCCGCCGCCGGCATCGACTCCAGGTACCCGAACACATCGTCGAACCGGTCGGCCGGCACCTCCCCGTCGATGAACTTCTGTTCGTTATTCCCGCGGACACTGAGCATATTCGGCGAGGACCGGACCAGGTCCAGGACCGCCCGGCCGTCCGGTCCCTTCCGGACCAGGTCTCCGACGAACAGCACCAAGTCGTCCTCTGCCGGCTGGAGTTCCGCCAGCAGGTCCTGCAGCTCGTCGATGCATCCGTGGGCGTCGCCGACGACGTAGATAGTATCGTACCGATCCGGATCGATGCGTCGGTGTAACGCATCGAGCTCGCCGTCGAACGTCGGACACGTTCGGGTCGTGCCGGCGTAGTCGCTCCCACCGCTTTTCGACACACCGGTGCTCGGCGGGTGCATACGCGAGAACTGTCGTGGGCCCTAAAGATGGTTGCTATGACCGATCTATAGGGCTCTGTACGACTACCCAGGGGTTCGACCCCCCAAGTTACGGAAAGTTCGAGGCGAAAGCCCCGCCCTTCCGCTATATAGCCAGACGTGATTCAGTTAAGCCGTGCCGGAGGGTGTCATAGAATCGTTCCCATCCTCTCGATGCCATTCCCCGCTAAACGGTCAGTACAGACGATAGAATCAGTACCGAGATATTATTTTTCCGTTCGTTGGTCGTAATCTTTGACCAATACCCTGAGCCACCAGAGTTTCAGACCGACACTAGTCACGACGCCGAGCGTCGCCCCCTTCGGTGACTGTCGCCAAGCGGCATACAGCGCGTAGACGAACCCGAGCGCTGCGGCAGTGTTCCAAACGTTTGGATAGCCGAGTCCGACCGTCCGGTTGGTCTCCTCTCTGACCCAC
>PXRK01000002.1 GCA_003021015.1 Halobacteriales archaeon QS_4_66_20
AGTCGAGGAGATCGACTTCCACCATATTTGACCTCCTCGGCTTCGTCCTTACTGATTTAACGGTCTATCCCGATGCCGTCTGTCTATTCAACACAGCAGGACACTCAGAGATTTGGCACCAACAGCTACCAAGAGGGTGTTATACAACAGTTCACATGGCTTGTTCCCTGCTCTCATATATCGCTCAGTACAGGTGAAACACATAGCGATAGACCGAACTGGACCACACCACGATTAGTCAGATTAGATAGTTGATATGAGCGAACCTTTATCATATGATCCTTCCAACAATTATGTAGGCATGGCGAAATATAGCAACCAGTCATCTCTGGTCACTGCGTTTGGGGTCCTTATAGCCGGTGTCGCAATTGTTGGGACACAGTTTCTTGGATGGGAATGGGGATCAGGACAGCTAATTCCGACGATTATCGGCGTCGTTGTTGCCGGAATCGCCGTTGTCATTATCGCCAGAAGCGTACTGGAGTGATCAAATAGCTTGTTGGAAGGGTTAGACCTCTGAATGTAACGGAGCTTTGACCCACTAACTATCACTCAATACGCGCACCTACTGAGCAGAGTAATCCACCTCAGTGGCTCTGAAATTAACCACCTTGTGAGTTCTTCTATGACACCCTAACCAAAGCTATATCGCCGTGTCGTGTTCGTCTTCGAGTTCCCGCTCCTGGCGGTAGGCGTCGACGAACCCCTCGACGTCGAACTCGGCCATCTTCCGTTCGAACTCCTCGACGGTCGGCCCTACCTCGGCGTGGCTGATGGCGTGTTCCATCAGCTCCACGAGCAGTTCGACGACGATCCGGTGGAGTTCCCGGGAGTCGAACTCGGTCACCCACACCAGGGCGTAGCCGACGGTGCCGTCGCCCGAGAGGTCCGCGCTCGCCACCTTCTCGGGGTACTCCTCGCGCACCATCGCGAGCGCGTGCGCCGTCGAGAACTCCTCGAACTCGTCCTCGGTCCGGATCGTCTCCCGTAGCGTCTCGACGAGGAACTCCGGGATGAACCGTCCCAGCGGGTGGACGTCCATCACGACGGCGTGGGACGCCCCGCAGGCGCACTCGAACTCGCGGACGCCCAGATCCAGGTCGTGAGCGTGGATCTCCTCGCCGCAGGGCAACTCGATGATCTCGTCGGGTTCGCCCGGGACGCGGGGGTCTGGCATTGGTCACCGTTGGCCCGCTGGCCCGATAAAGAACCCGGTAGAACAACCCGGTCCTCGGGGGAGACTTGCAATCTTAGGGCCAGTCGTCGCGGGTGTCCTCTTCCTCGACAGTCGCGGGTTCGGGGTCGACAGCCATCGCCCAGTCCGCGGCGTCGGCGGCCGTCTGGACGCTGACGTACTCCCAGTCGAGTTCGTCGGCCAGCTGTTCGTCCTCGCCGGTGGTGCCGACGAACACGTAGCGGTCGGTGTCGAACTGCTCTTTGATGTTGCCGAGGCTCTCGCGGCGGCTCCGGGGACCGGAGAAGAAGTCCTGGCGAACGCGATGCTTGCGCGTGAAGTTCGTCACGACGTAGGTCGGTTTCTCGGAGATGACACCGACGTAGGTCGTCCACTGCCGGGCGTCCGTGAACACGGCCTGGGGATCCTGCAGCTCCTTCAGCGCCTCCAGCTCGAACGCGAGGGTCATGTCGCTGTCGCCGCCGTTCATGGCCATCAGTCGGTGTCCGCCGGAAAAAAGCGCGTCGGTCCGGCCGTGATTGGCGTCCTCCACACGGCTGAAGCCGTGGGATTCCTCGCGCTCGGGGTCGGTCACTCAGCCTGGGGAGTGGGTTCGAGCCGATCGACGTCGATCTCCTCCTCGAGCAGCTGCTCTTTCTTGTCGGCGACCTGCCACTCGCCGCGCATGATCTGCTTGAGCGAGGACTGCTGGGAGAGGTCGCCGATCAGGACGCCACCGACGAGCTGGCCGTCCTCGAAGGCGAGGCGGCGCCACTCCGTGTCGGAGTACTTCCGCTCGGCCTCGTCGTCGCCCCGCGTCGGGTGGCCAAAGGAGAGGAAGGGAAAGTCAAAGTGCGTGATCGAGTACGAGGAGACCCAGCGGAACTCCTCCTCGGGGCCGTCGGCGACCATGTTCTTGCCGGCGACGGCGCCCTGCTCCTTCGCGGAGCCCCACGAGCCGTTCTGGGCACGGTCGTTGATGATCGTGTCGTCGTAGCGGACGATGTCGCCCGCCGCGTAGATGTCCTCGGTGTTCGTGTGCATGTACTCGTCGACGAAGATGCCGTCGTCGCGCTCGATGCCGGTGCCGCGGAGCCACTCGGTGTTGAAATCCAGGCCGATGGCGACCCCGGCCCAGTTGGCCTCGTAGCGCTCGCCGTTGGGGTCGACCGCCGCCGTGACGTGGCCGTCGTCGTCGACCTCGAAGCTGTCGACGCCGGAATCGAACACCGGCTCGACGCCGATCTCCTTGAGGCCGTCGTGGACGATCTCCGCCCCCTGCAGCGAGAGCGCGTAGCGCCACCAGCGGTTGCCCCGCATGAGGTACTTGGCGTCGATCCCCTGGGCGCCACAGACCGCCGCGAGGTCGATCCCCAGCAGACCCGCGCCGACGACAACGCCGGTCCCGGCCTCCTCGGCGTGCTCGCGGATGGCGCGGGCGTCCTCGAACGTCCAGAAGTGGTGGATCCCGTCGGCGTCGGCGTTCTCGACGCCGAAGCTGGCGAGGCTCTTGGGCGTCCCGCCAGTCGCGACCAGCAGCTTGTCGTACTCGTAGGTCTCGCCCTCGTGTGTGTGGAGCTCGTGGGCGTCCGCGTCGACGCGCTGGACGTGTGTGTTCAGCTCCAGGTCGATGTCGCGCTCCTCGTACCACCCGGGCTCGTGGATGGAGATCGGGGCCTCGGGTAGCTTGCCTTTCGCGAACTCCTTGATCAGAATTCTGTTGTACAGCGCCTCCCCTTCGTCCGTGAGGACCGTGATGTCAGCGTCCGGGTCGTGCTCCCGGATCGTCTCGGCTGCCGAGCTCCCGGCGATTCCGTTGCCGACGATGACGTGCGACGTGCTCATGTACGGGGGCTTGCGTGTGAGGCTTAATGTGGATTGCTATCTGCTACGACCACTCCGGAGTTCTCCACAGCCACCGGTGCCCGCGCCGCTGGCGGCCTACCACTCGGGATCGGGCGCCGGCACGCCCTCGTCGTCCTCGCCGCCAGCCAGGTCGTACTCCTCGCGGAGTTCGCGGATCCGGTCGCGGATGTCCGCCGCGAGTTCGAACTCCAGGTTGTCGGCGGCCTCCCGCATCCGCTCCTCGAGGTCGGCGATCAGCTGCTCGGCCGCCTCGGCGTCGTCGGGATCGGCGGCCTTCTCGATGGTCCGCGGTTCGTGGCCGTGCTCCTCGTTGAACTCCTTTTGGATGCGGCGGCGCCGGCGCGTCTCCGCGATGGCCGACTCCATCGCCGCACTCGGCTCGTCCGCATAGAGGACAACCGTCCCGTTGACGTTGCGCGCCGCCCGCCCCATCGTCTGGACGAGCGTCGTCTCCGAGCGCAGGAACCCTTCCTGGTCGGCGTCCAGGATCGCGACCAGCGACACCTCCGGGATGTCAAGCCCCTCCCGGAGCAGATTGATCCCAACGATGGCGTCCAGCTCCCCCAGCCGGAGGCTCCGGATCAGCTCGTGGCGTTCGAGCGTGTCGGTCTCGTCGTGCATGTACGCGACGTCGATCCCCGCTTCTTCGAGGTACTCGGTGAGGTCCTCGGCCATCCGCTTGGTGAGCGTCGTCACCAGCGCCCGCTCCTCGTCGGGCAACGCCTCCAGCCGGTCGATGAGGTCCGCCACCTGGCCGTCGACGTTGGCAACCTCGACCGCGGGGTCGACCAGGTACGTCGGCCGGACGATCTGTTCGACGACCTGGTCGGAGACCTCGCGCTCGTAGTCGCCGGGGGTCGCCGAGACGTACAGCGTCCGGTCGGTCTGTGCCTCGAACTCCTCGAACGTGAGCGGGCGGTTGTCGAACGCCGTCGGCAGCCGGAACCCGTTCTCGACCAGCGACTCCTTGCGGGACCTGTCGCCCTCGAACTGCCCGCGGATCTGCGGGATCGTCTGGTGGGACTCGTCGACGACCGTCAGGAACTCCTCGGGGAAGTAATCCAGCAGCGTGTACGGCGCCTCCCCGCTCTCCCGGTCGGAGAGGTGCACCGAGTAGTTCTCGATGCCCGAGCAGTAGCCGGTCTCCCGGAGCATCTCCAGGTCGAACGTCGTGCGCTCCTCGATGCGCTGGGCTGCGACCAGATCACCCTGGCGCTCGAAGTAGCTGATCCGGTCCTCCAGGAGGTCCTCGATCTCGCCGATGGCTCGTTCGAGGCGCTGTTCGGGGATCGAGTAGTGCTCCGCGGGGTGGACCAGCACCGCGGGCTCCTCGCTTTTGATCTCCCCCTCCAGGGGGTCGAGCTTCCGTAGCCGGTCGATCTCGTCGCCCCAGAACTCCACGCGGACGGCGTAGCGGCCGTACATCGGGTAGATCTCCAGCGTATCGCCGCGCACGCGGAACGTCCCCTGCGTGAAGTCGACGTCGTTGCGCTCGTAGTTCAGGTCCACGAGGCGTCCGAGCAGCTCGTCGCGGTTGATCGTCTGGCCCTGTTCGAGCCGGAGGGACATGTCGACGTAGTTGCGGGGGTCGCCGAGCCCGTAGATCGCCGAGACGGAGGCGACGACGATCACGTCCTCGCGGGTCAACAGCGACCGCGTCGCGGAGTGGCGCAGCCGGTCGATCTCGTCGTTGATCGAGGCGTCTTTCTCGATGTACTTGTCGGTCTGTTCGACGTACGCCTCCGGCTGGTAGTAGTCGTAGTAGGATACAAAATATTCTACTGCATTATCCGGGAACAGCTCCCGGAACTCCTCGTACAGCTGTGCGGCCAGCGTCTTGTTGTGGGCGATCACGAGCGTCGGCTGCGTTAGGTTCTCGATCACCCAGGAGACGGTGTTGGTCTTGCCGCTGCCGGTCACGCCCAGCAACGTCTGCTTGGAGATCCCCTGTTGGAACCCCGCCGTGAGCTGGTCGATCGCCTCGGGCTGGTCGCCCGCCGGGTCGAACGGCGCGTCGACGCGGAACTCGCCGGCTGCGTCCGGCCGATCCGGCGTGAGCGGCCCACCAGTGTCAGTCATCGACGGAAGGTGGGGCTCCAGCGGCTTGAGCGACACGGTCCGATCCGCAAAACGAGCGACGACGAGGGCGAACGGAACGGCAGCCGCTACTCGTCGTCGTCAGTCAGCCGCCGCTTCAGCAGGTAGCCCGCCCCGCCGAGGCTGGCGATCGCGGTCCCGACGCCGAACCCGGGCGCGCTGTCGTCGGACTCCTCGACGGCGCTGTTGTTGTCGCCGTCGCCGTCGCCGTCACCACCACCGTCGCCGTCCCCGCTGCCGTCGTCGGACTGGGCTTCGTTGATCGTGATCTGCTGGGTCGTGCTCGCCGACTCGGTCGCGACGCGGAGCGTATGCTCGCCGGCGTCGCCCCCGGCCGTGCCGAGCGTGAACGACTCCTCGGTGGACTCGTCGACGTCGAGGACGACCTCCGAGGACTGCTCGGCGGCGTCGCCGACCGAGACCGAGAGCGTCTCCGTCGTCGACGCGCTGCCGACGTTCGTCAGCGTCGTCGTCACCTCGACGTCCTCGCCAGCGGCGACGGGCGTGTTCAGCGTGACGTCGCTGACGTCGATGTACCCGGTTTCGGCGACCTCGACCTCCTGCGTGACGGTCTGGTCGCCGCTGTCGATGACCGCCTCGTAGGTGTCGAACTCCGCCGTCCCGACGTCGGCAGCGAGGTCGACCGTCGTCGACGCCCCGGAGTCGAGTTCGACGTTGGCCGAGGCGGAGCCGATCTGCTGGGGCTCGGTCTCCTCGTCGTCCTCGGGGAGGATCTCCTGGACGATCGCCTCGACGGTCCCCTGGCCGGCCACGCCGCCGCTGTTGGTCACGCCGACCTCGAACTCGAACGCGAACTCCTGGGGGATCGGCGAGTTGTGCGACACGAGGTCGACCTCGAAGAACGCGTTCTCGGCGAGTTCGACCGTCTCGGACACCTCGTCGTCCTCCGTGCGGACCGTGAGCGTGTTCTCGCCCGCGCTCCCGTGGACGGTCGGGACGTTGACCGTCTCCGTGACCGTCTCCGCTTCGCCGGCGGTCACCTCGACCGTCGTCGATCCGGCCCGGCCGAGATCCAGCGTCACCTCCTTGGTCCCCCCGCTGTGGCCGACGTTGGTCACGTCGACCGTCACCTCGAGGTCCTCGCCCTCCTTCCCGTCGCCGATCTCGACGATCTCGACCTCGAACGTCGGCGGGAGCTCCTCGACCACCTGCACCTCGACCGAGTCGGGTTCGTCCGCATTGGTGATGTTAACGACGATGACCCGCTTGCCTTTCGGCTCCGTTTCGAAGGAAATCGTCTGGGTGGACGTGCTCTCACCGCTCACGCTCACGCCCGTCTCGTCCTCCGCGACCATCCGGCTGAACGTCCCTTTCTCCTCGGCGACCCACTCCAGGGTCGTACTCCCGTCGGCCTCCCCCGTGTTGTGCACCTCGAAGGTCACCTCCACGTCGCGGCCCTCGACGACCGGCCCGTTCGTCCCGACGACCTCGACCACCAAGTACGGCGGCGTCAGCATGTCGACCCTGACGCCGTCCTCGTCGTCGTCGCTGCTCACTTCGACCAGATTGTTTCCGGCGTCCCGTTCGCTCGTCTCGATCGTCAGGGTGACCGTCGTCGATTCGTCGGGTGCGAGTTCGACCCGTTCCCGGTCGACTCCGAAGTTTACACCGATGACCTGGCTGTCCTCCCTGTCGCCGGTGTTGGTGATCCGGACAGTGATCGTTTCCGTCTGCCCTGCGACCATCTCCTCGGGGTAGTCCGTTATCTCGACGTCGAACTCCGAGGCTGCCCGTGCTGTCCCCGATCCTGCAGCCGTCACCGCGCCTGCGCCGACCGCCGCGACGCCCAGTTGCTGTAGCAGTTCCCGTCGGCTCCGAGTCGTCTCGTGTGCCCGTCTCGCTGTCTCCCCAGTCATCTATACGCATACTGTTCGTTCGACTATTTAAATTCCCCGCGAGAGCGGCGAATCTTCGCGCCGGGATGGCCGGTCGCCCGGTCGCCCGTCTACGCACCCGGTGCGAGCGCGTCGATCGTCTCGCGACGCATCGATTCGTCGACCCCGTCGGGGACGACCACCAGCGGTTCGTCGATCCGGTCGATGGCCGCGACCGAGGCGAGTTGCTCGCGGGCCGCCGCCGGCGTGCCAGCGACCGCCAGCGCCGCGATCATCCCGTCGGTGACCGCCGCGCGCGCCTCCCCACGGTCGCCGGCCCGCCACGCCTCGGCGATAGCGTCGGCGGCGTCCGGAAACGTCGCTGCGACGGCCCGCCGGTACCCCTCGCCGCTGCCGACGTAGTAGGCCAGATGCCCCCGGATCGCGTCGCGTGCTGCCTCGGGGTCGTCGCTGACCGCCGCGGGCACGTACGGCGCCGTCGCGATGGCGTCCGGATCGCGCCCCGCCTCCCGCGCCGCCGCTGCGATCGTCTCGAAGGCGTCGTCGAGTCGCTCGAAGGGGATATTGTGCGGGAGCCAGCCGTCGGCCGTCCGGCCCGTCGCTCGCCTGGTCGCCGGGCCCAGCGCGGCGGCGTACACCGGGACGTCGGCCCCCAGCGCCGGGAACTCCGCGACCTCGAAACACTCGCCGCTGTAGCTGACGCGGCCCTCGCCGCCGAGAAACTCGGCGACAAGTTCGACCGTCTCGTGGAGGCGCCGCGCCGGCCGGTCGAACGACGCGCTGTGCAGGTCCTCGATCACTTTTTCGGTGCTGGTCCCCAGGCCGAGCGTCAGGCGACCGCCCGCGGCGTCATCGAGCGTCGCCGCCGCCTGGGCGATCGTCGCCGGCGACCGTCCGTAGACGTTGACGATCGCCGTCCCGAGCCTCACGGTGTCGGTGACGGTCGCGGCCCGCGTCAGCGCGACAAAGGAGTCGCGACCCCAGAGTTCGCCGGTCCAGACCGAGTCGTAGCCCAGCGTTTCGGCGCGGCTGGCAAACGCCGCGAGATCGTCGACATCGCCGGGAACGAGTACGCCAGTTGGCATACAGAAGCCGACGGGCCGCTGGGAAATAAAGCCGGGCGCTCATGTCCCGTCGAGATATACGACTGCTTTTGAGCGGGGGGGTCCAACAGCAAGCCATGACAGCGCTGGCCAACAGGGAGTGGCGGCTGATCCCGGAGAGGGCCCGGCCGGGCCCGATGCAGATGGCGCTCGAGGAGGTCGCCGCCGAGACGGCGGCCAACGGCGGCCCGCGGACCGTCCGGGTGTACCAGTGGGAGCCGAGCACGCTCTCGCTGGGGTATCGCCAGGACCCTGCGACGGTCGACTGGACGTACTGCGAGCGGGAGGGCGTGACTGTGACCCGTCGGCCGACCGGCGGCGGCGGCATCTACCACGACGCGGACGGCGACATCTCCTACTCGATCGTCGCCCCGCAGTCCGAACTCCCCGGCGACCTCATGGCGTGTTACGAACTGCTGTGTACGCCGGTCCTCGACGCGTTCGAGCGTATGGGCGTCGACGCTGCCTTCGCCGACGAAGAGCTACCGGCGATCCACGAACCGGCCTGCTACCTTCGTGGGATCCATCCCGCACACGACGTGCTCGCGGGCGGCGAGAAGATCAGCGGGAACGCCCAGTACCGCCAGCGCGAGGCCGTCATCCAGCACGGCTCGCTCTCGTACGCGCTCGCGGTCGAGCAACATCTCGGTGTGTTCGACACCGACGAGGTGTCGGCAGGCACGTTCCGCGAGCGGGTCACGTCGATCCGCGAGCAGAGCGGGATCGACCGCGAGGCCGCCGTCGACGCGCTGGAAGGCGCGCTGGCCGAGTTCGTCGACGCCGAGGACGGCGCCTGGACCGACGAGGAACTCAAGCGGGCGCGGGAGATCGCCGACCGGAAGTACGGCACCGACGCGTGGACGCGCGACCGCGAGGATCCGCTCTCGGTGTCCTGAACCAGCTTCCGTTCTCCGAACGGCTCGCCGGCGCCTTTCGGTACCCCTTTGCCCTCGCAGTCGCTTGCTCCCCCCATGCACGTCGGTGCGCACGTATCCATCGCGGGGGGCGTAGACAACGCAGTCGAGCGGCAGCTCGACGTCGGCGGGAACTGCGGGCAGATCTTCACGACCTCGCCGCAGGTCTGGCAGGAGCCCTCGATCGAGAATGGGGAGGCAGACCGGTTCCGCGGCGAATCGGCCGAGTCGAGCGTCGGCCCGTGGGTGATCCACTCCTCGTACCTGGTAAACCTCGCGACGCCGAAAGAGGAGCTCCGGGAGAAGTCCCGCCGGAGCATGCAGGCGGAGCTCGACGCCGCCGCAGGCCTCGGGATCGAGTACGTCAACGTCCATCTCGGCGCGCACACCGGCGCCGGCGTCGAGAGTGGGCTGGACAACGCCGCCGGGGTGCTCGACTCCCTCGACGTACCCGAGGACGTGACGCTGCTGATCGAGTCCGACGCCGGCAGCGGGACGAAGCTCGGCGGCGAGTTCGAGCACCTCGAAACGGTGCTCGACCGGAGCGACCAGGACCTCGAACTCTGTCTGGACACGGCCCACGCGTTCTCCGCCGGCTACGACCTCTCGACGCCCGGGGCGGTCGAGGAGTCCCTCACCGAGTTCGACGAGGTCGTCGGGTTCGAGAACCTCGCCTGCGTCCACCTCAACGACTCCAAACACGCCTGTGGCACCAACAAGGACGAGCACGCCCACATCGGCGAGGGGGAGATCGGTGATGACGGGATGCGGGCATTCGTCAACCACGAGGCGATCCGCGACGTGCCGCTCGTGCTCGAAACCCCGACAGAGGACGGGAAGGGGTTCGCCTGGAACATCGAGCGCGTGAGGGAACTCCGGGAGTAGGCCGCGGTCACGGGCGACCGCGACGTGCTCGATCAGGTCGTCCACCAGTTCCGCGGCGGATCGGCGCTGGACACGTGACGCGTGACTCCACGAAATTACGTCCGACAGTATCAAGCCGGGGCCACCCGTAGCCGGCCACATGTCACAGGCACTCGCAGATCAGGCGTGTGAGGCGTGTACCTCGGAGGACGAACCGCTGACCGAATCCGAGTACGCCGAGTACCTCGACGAACTCGACGGCGACGTCTGGACCGTCGTCGACGAGCACCACCTCGAGGGGACCTACGAGTTCGAGGACTTCCGCGACGCGCTGGAGTTCACCTACGAGGTCGGCGAACTCGCCGAGGAGGAGTGGCACCACCCCGACATCCACCTCCAGTGGGGCGAGGTGCGGATCGAGATGTGGACCCACAAGATCGACGGCCTCCACAAGACCGACTTCGTGATGGCGGCGCGGATGGACCGCATCCACGAGCAGTACGCACCGCAATGAACCAGTACCAGACGCTCGTCCGGAGCGCGCTGGGGGGCACTCACAAGCCCAACAGGACCGCGGCGGACACGGTGTCGACGTTCGGGGAGTACTACGAGGTCGACCTCGGCTCGTCGTACCCCCTGTTGACGACGAAGCAGATGGACACGGTCCGCTGGAACTCGATGCTCCACGAGCTCGTCTGGTATCTCTCGGGCGAGCACCACGTGCGGACCCTGCGCGAGCACACAGGCATCTGGGACGCCTGGGCCGACGAGGAGTGGAACCTGCCCAGCGCGTACGGCCGGTTCTGGCGGCGGTTCCCGGTGCCGGACGCCGACGCACAGCTGCCGGGGGAGGTGTGGGCCGACCCGAGCTGTCCGTGGGTCGAGGTCGACGAGGAGACGGGGACGCCCGTGTTCGATCAGATCGCCTACGTCGTCGACACACTGTGTGGCGACAACCCGGACCGTGGCCCCGAATCACGACGGCTCGTGGTGACTGCGTGGCACCCGGCCAACGCCGCGACGTCGGGGCTGCCCCCGTGTCACTACACGTTCACACTGAACGTCCAGGACGGACGCCTGAACTGCCATCTCACCCAGCGGTCGGCCGACATCGCGCTGGGCGTGCCGTTCAACGTCGCAGCCTACGCGCTCCTCGCGAAGGTACTGGCCGAAATTTCAGGGCTGGAGCCGGGGCAGTTCGGCCACTCGCTCGTCGACGCCCACGTCTACTGCGGCACGGGCGAACGGGGGCTGTGGTACGGCGAAAACCTCGGCGCGCTCCAGGGACGGCTCGACGCTGTCGACACCCGGGAGGGGTACTGCGACGTGCGTGCCTGGCTGCTCAAGGAGGCCCCGCCGGAGGACGTGGAAGGGGTCGACCCGGCGAGCCAGGAGTACGGCTACGATCACGTGCCAGGGCTGCTCGAACAGCTCGCCCGCGAGCCGCTCGATCCGCCGTCGATCGACCTCGACCTCACGAGCGTGGACGGGCTGACCGTCGATGGGGTCGAACTCCGGGACTACGAGAGCCACGGCCCGCTCGGGTTCCGCGTCGCGGAGTGACCCGCCGTGGATCTCGTCGTCATCGCCGCAGTTGCAGCGAACGAGGTCATCGGGGCCAGCGGCGGGCTCCCCTGGTACTACCCCGAAGACCTCGGGTACTTCAAGCAGGTAACCACCGGCCACCCTGTCATCATGGGCCGGCGCACCTACGAGTCGATCGTCGACCGGATCGACGGACCGCTCCCCGACCGGACGAACGTCGTCCTGACGCGCGGGGAGTTCCGGCCGGCGCACGACGGCGTCGTCGTCGCGAGTTCACTCGCGGAGGCAGTCGACGCCGCAGGCGACGAGGGCGCCCGGACAGCCTACGTGATCGGCGGGGCGTCGGTGTATCGACAGGCGCTCGACGCGGGCCTCGTCGACCGTCTCGTCATCACGCACATCCCGGACGCCTACGAGGGGGATACGCACTGGCCCGGGCCCGATTTCGAGACGCTCGACGTCGCCGATCGAACGGAGCTCGGGGACGGCCTGAAAGCCGTCACCTACGAACTCGGCTGATAGTGATTGTTGTGATTATTTTCGGAGTCGCATCGCATTCTCGGGAGTTTCACGGGCTGACACCGGAGTCTGATGGGTCGACAGCGGTAAAGACTACGTCGGCTGTGCACCGTTTCACCGCCGAGTACCTGGAAGCGACCCGCGAAGGGATGTGGGAGGACTCGCGGGACGCGCTCGCCGACCTCGCGCTCGGGAGCCGCGAGCGCGTCCTCGACGTCGGCGCCGGAACCGGCGAGCTGACCGGAGTCCTGCGCGAGGAGACGCCGGGCACCGTGGTCGCGCTGGACGCCGACAGTGAGCTCCTCGGGGAAGTCCCCGCGCCGCGGGTGCTGGGCGACGCGACCCGGCTCCCGTTCCGGGACGACGCATTCGACCTCGTGGTCTGCCAGGCGTTGCTGGTCAACCTGCCCGAACCCGAACGCACCCTCGGAGCGTTCGCCCGCGTCTCCAGCGACCGCGTGGCGGTCGTCGAGCCGGACAACAGTGCCGTCAGGATCGACTCGACGGTGCCCGACGAATCACCGCTGGCGCGGCGCGCCCGGGAGCTGTACCTCGACGCCGTCGGCACCGACGCGTCGATCGGCGACGCCCGCGACCTCTTCGCGGAGGTCGGGCTCTCCGAAGTGACGGTCCGCCGGTACGACCACGAGCGGGCGATCGAGCCGCCCTACTCCGAGCGGGCCGTCGAGAGCGCGCGGCGCAAGGCGAGCGGTGCCGGCCTCGACACTGATCGCGAGACGATCCTCGCCGGCGGGACGACCCCCGAGGAGTTCGACGACCTCCGCCAGGAGTGGCGGGCAATGGGTCGGGAGGCGGCGGCACAGATGCAGGACGGGGAGTACCGCCAGCGCGAGGTCGTTCCCTTCTTCGTGACGGTCGGACACGTTCGATCGTCGACCTGAAAGAAGCAAACAGGCGACACGTAGCCGAGCAGCTGTCTAGCTGGCTGCTCGGCCCAGTACACGGAGCGGTGTGTCGCACTCCCGCGGGCCGCTCCGTGGCAGTTCTCAGCGCATGGCGGGTGTGGTCCCGTGTTCCGACATAAACCTCCGGACGTCCTGCCTACTACACCACGTCACCGCGGACCGAGACGCCCTCGCGCTCCTCGCGGTACTGCTCGATGGCAGCGGCAGCCTGTTCGGCTTCGTCCTCGTCGAGGCCGAGCATGCCGAGCGCGTCGGGCAGCGTCGGGAACACGAACTCGCCGTCGTGGAGCTTCGCGAAGGCGTCCTCGGAGCGCCGCCCGTCGAGCCAGAGACAGACGCCGCGGGGATCGAGAATCTCCTCGTAACTCCCGCGGGCGTTTGCCCCCTCGAGTCGCCGGGTGACGTTGTCCTCGAAGCTCGCGTTACACACCTCCAGGTGGATCGGCTCGCCCTCCTCCAGCAGGTGGGCTGCGAGACACTGCTCCGGGGCGACGTGCCCACTGGGGTTCGCCCGGAGGGACTCCGGATTGGCTTTGGCCCACTCGGCGCGGACGGTCTTGCCGACGCCCTCGACCCCGTGTGAGTCGCGGAACCTCGACTCGGCCTCCTCGTCGCGGCCGAACAGCAGGTCCTTGGTCACGTAGACATCGAGCCGATCAACCGGGTCGAGCCCGAGCGCGAGGTTGCCGAACACCCACACCTCGCGCACCGGCACCGGCAGCTCCTCCGTCGCGACGGTGTCGACGAGCTCCTCGACGCGGTCGATCGCCCGGTCGCGATCCCAGCCGCTCATTGCCGGACGTACTCGCCGCGGGGTGAAAACGGTAGCGACACGGTCGGAGCCGCAGCGATCCGATCGAAAGCCACAACCTCGCGCCTCCGGTAGACCACGCCAATGGACTGCGACAAGTGCGGCGACACGGCTGTGTCACACGCCGCCTACTCCGGCCTGCACCTCTGTGAGGAACACCTCTGTGCGTCCGTCGAGAAGCGGGTCCGCCGGCGGGTTCGCGAGGACAACCTGCTCGGCAGAGACGCGACGCCCGAGGACCCCGAAACGTGGGTCATCGGCCTCTCCGGTGGGAAAGACAGCGTCGTCCTCACGCACATCCTCCACGAGACCTTCGCCAAGGACCCGCGGGTCGAACTCGTCGCACTGTCGATCCACGAGGGGATCGAGGGGTACCGCGACGAGAGCCTCGACGCCTGTCGGGAGCTCACTGCCGACCGCGACCTGCGCCACGAGGTCGTCAGCTACGACGAAGAGTTCGACGTCCGCATGGACGAAGTCGTCGAGGACGATCCGAAGAACATGTCAGCCTGCGCATACTGTGGGGTGTTCCGCCGGGACGTGCTGTCACGGTATGCGGCCGACATCGGCGCTGACAAGCTGCTGACTGGTCACAATCTTGATGACGAAGCCGAGACCGCATTGATGAACTTTCTCGAAGGTGATGTCAGGCAGATTGCACAACAGTTCGACGCGAGTCTCGGCCCGTTCGACGGAGCTTCGAGCGAGCGGACGCGGGGGGAAACCGAGGCGTTCGTCCCCCGGGCGAAGCCGCTCCGGGACGTGCCCGAAAAGGAGGTCGCACTGTACGCACGGTTCGAGGGGCTGCCCGCGCACATCACCGAGTGCCCCCACGCCGAGGAGGCGTATCGCGGCGAGATTCAGCAGTTGCTCTACGACCTCGAGGAGCGTCACCCCGGAACCCGCCACTCGATCATGGCCGGCTACGAGGAGCTGGCCGCGCTGGCGGCGACGGAGCACCGCAGCGAGGATCCGGCCCTCGACGAGTGCGAACAGTGCGGTAGCCCGACGACTGGCGACCGCTGCCGGAAGTGCAGCCTGCTCGACGCGCTCGAAGCCGTTTAAAAAAGACGGGTGTACGTAGGTGGAGACGGGTCGTTCCCGGGGATCAACCCGGGAGACAGTGATTCTGCGGCGCTACTCGGTGCGGATGACGTCCAGGCCGTTCTGCTGTTCGACCTTGTCGTGGCCGCCGTCGGTCTCGCCGAACCCGTGGCTGGTGCCGACGTTGCTCGACGCGTCGAACGTTTCCTCGTCGACGCCCTGGATCGCTTCCCGGGACTTGTTGGCTTGCTTCTGGGTCGTCGGGCCCAGCACCTGCGCGCTCTGGACGCCGGTCATGATCGCCATGACGCGGACCTTCCCCTTGTACTCCTCCTGGATTCGGGCACCCCAAATGACGTTCGCGCTCGCCTCCAGGCGGTTGGTGATGTTCTGGGCGATCCCCTCCGCTTCCTGCAACGTGAGGTCGGGGCCGCCGGTGATGTGCACCAGGCCGCCGCTGGCGCCGCGGTAGTCGACGTCAAGCAGCGGGTGGTTCATCGCGTCCTTGACGACCTCCTCTGTCTTGTTCTTGTCCTGGGTCTCGCCGACCAGCATGACGGCGACGCCGCCCTGGTTCATGATCGAGGTCATGTCGGCGTAGTCCAGGTTGATCAGCGACGGCTGGGTGATCGTCTCGGAAATCCCCTTGACCGTCTCGGCGATGATCTGGTCCATCACCGAGAACGCCTTGCCGATCGGCAGGTTCGGGACGTAGTCGAGCAGGCGGTTGTTGTCCAGCACGATGATCGAGTCGGCTTCCTCCCGGAGCCGTTCGAGGCCTTCCTCGGCTTTGACCGTGCGCGCGCGCTCGACGTTGAACGGCGTCGAGACCATCCCGACGACGATCGCGCCCTGCTCTTTGGCGATCTTCGAGACGACCGGTGCCGCGCCGGTGCCAGTGCCGCCACCCATGCCGGCGGTGACGAACACGAGGTCGGCGTCGCCCAGTACCTCCTTGATCGTGCCCTGGGCCATCTCGGTGGCGCGCTCGCCCATCTTGGGGTCGCCGCCGGCGCCCAGGCCGTTGGTGAGCGACTTGCCGACCAGGATCTTCGTGTCGGCCTCGATCATCTGCAGGTGCTGCTTGTCGGTGTTGATCGCGATGGTTTCGGCGCCGTCGACACCGATGTTGTACAGTCGGTTGACGGTGTTGTTGCCGGCGCCGCCACAGCCGATGATGACGATCCGCGGATCACCGAACCCGTCGACGTCGTCCATCTGCTGTTGTTCCTGCTCGTCGCGCTCGAGGGCTTCGTTGACGATGTCCTGCATCGTTAGACCCTCGCCCACGAGCGGTCTTTGCGCCGCTGGCGTTTCTCGGACGGCCGCTCTTTGCCGGTGTCCTGTTCGGCGAGCATGTCGCGAACAGCCGACCGGATCGCCTCGCTCCGGTTCGGGTACTCCCCGGTCTCGACTATCTGTTCGACCTCTTCGATCTGCTGCTTCGGAATCCGTAGTGTCACACGCTCCATTGTTGTATTCCCCTGTGGGTAAGACAGGGGCGAGTTTACATCCCGCCCGTTCGTCTAACACAGCAGAACCGCACTACTGCGAGGTAGTCGTCACCTCGCTTCCTGCTGTGTAAGACTCTCGTCTTACGCACGAATTACAACAGACCCCTGGTTAATAAAAGTACCGGTGGTGCGTAAGACAACGATCCGTTTACCAGCTTAAACACGCTCTACCTCGCGTTTGCGGGCAATCAGGGTTGGTCGAGAACGTCGGCTGCCGGGGTGCGCCGGCCGCAGCCGGGACAGAACGACCAGTCCGAACGGATCTCGTCCCCGCACTCGCAGAACACGCGTCGCGCAGATTTCTCCCCACAGTTCGGACAGTAAACGTGGGACGGCGAGAGGATTTCGCCGCACTGTGTACACGTCTTACGTTCGGCTTCGTCGGCGTTTTCGTCCGCCTCGGCAGATGTCTTACTCTCCCCGGGCCCGTGTGACACATCGTTTGTCGGCGCGTGAGACGCCTCCGAGTCGGCGTTTACACTGGCCCCGACTGCGTCGGACTGTTCGGCCATACCGCCATCAAGCGTGATGTTTACGTTGACGTCCTGTGGCTGGCGCGGCGTAAACGAGCCGTCCAGGCGCTCGGCGATGAGCGCGTCGATCCGGTCGGTGACGAGCGCGTCGAGGCTGTCCTCGGTTGGATCGGGCTCGGTGGCCGCCGGGGTCGAGTGATTGTCGAGGTACGCGCGCAGCGCGTCCCGCATGATCTCGCTTTTCGAGGCGTCGAACTCCTCGATCCGCTTGATCAGCTCCTCGTCAGCGCGGAACGTGATCTTGCTCATCGACTCGTCATACAGGTTGTCACCCATCCTATTTCAATCTTCCCTGGATGTCTGACAGGGGTCTGACTCATAGTGATTGTTGCGAGTCTTTACCGCTGGAACGTCACAATTTGTGGTCTTCAGCCCGCGGGACAACCGTTCCTGTGACGTGGTCACGAAAATAATCGCAACAATCACTATCAGGGCCAATGCATAATGGTTAAGTCCGCAAGCCGGCCTACAGGGAGACGCCCGCCCTTAGCTCAGACTGGTAGAGCAGTCGACTGTAGATCGACTTGTCCCCCGTTCAAATCGGGGAGGGCGGACTTTTGCTGCGAACGACAGTGAGCAGGCAAACGTCTCACGACCCGATTTGAGCAGACGAGTCACAGCCCGGAACGGCGCGAAGCGCCGCACGCCCGGACTGTCTCGGCGAGTTCAAATCAGGGAGGGCGGATTTTTGCTGCGAACGACAGTGAGCAGTCAAGATGGTCACGAACGACCGTACCATGGCCCGTCGCTGTATCGCCGGCGTGTCATACTGCCGGACGTGACTATGTTACTCCGAGTGATGCTCGAACTGGGGGTTTCGGTTGTCTTAGATGCTGAGCGCTATCCGGGTGGGAACGGAATCACGTCCGGCAGTATCAGGACCGAATCGCCCGACGTGACGGTCACAAAACGTCATAAACAATCACCCTCCTTTTTGTCCTCGTGCTGTTTTGAGGTGAGTGTGGTTGCGATGGGTGTGCTCAACAGGGCAAAGGCAATGTCAGGGCTGGCAGCGTCGGAAGAAGACGGGCTTCCGTACGTCTGTCTCGCCTGTGAGACAGCGCTAGAGGTACGGCACTACACGTGTCCTGTCTGTGGCAGTTTCGACGTCCGTTGCTCCAAGTGGGTTCGAGAGTAACAGGTACACCCGTATGCACCACCGCGCCCGCACGGGTCGGCCACGGATGCGGGTGCGCTCACACTACCGCACAAGGTACACATCCCTGTCCCGGGGCGGACGAGCCCCTGTCCTCATCCCACCCTCATCTTCGGTCGCTTCGCCCGACGAAACCCTTAATCCCGCAGCTTAGCTGGTACTAGCGGATGGACCCCGACGCTGTCGACGGCGACGGTGCTGGCTCCGGAGGTGTGCGTCCACCGGCCGGCGTGTCAGGCCGGGACGGCCGTCACGACCGGGACTACCTGGATTTCAGGACGGTTCTGAACGTCCGGCAACCGGACGGTCTCGACCGGGCTGCCGGGTCGGCGCTCGCCGCGGCGTCGTCGTATCCGGCTACCGACGACGCGGAGTTTCGGCGCGCCGCAGCGGCCCACGTGTCGTGTGACCCGACAGAGATCGTGCCGGTCGCCGGACGACACGCTGGGATCCGCCTCGCGGTCGCTGCAGCGGTGCAGCCGGGTGCGGAAGTCCTCGTTCCCGCACCCGGCCGCCCCGCGTACGCCCGCGAAACGCGGCTGCAAGGCGGCGACCCGACGGGCTGTTCGCCGGCGTCGCTGGTCGAGACGGACCCCGGCAAGTTCGGGCTCGTGGTGGCGTGCCAGCCGAACGATCCGACTGGGGAGGCCTACGATCCGGAGCGACTGCGTGCCTACGCGGACCGGTGCCGCGAGGCCGACACGCCGCTTCTGGTCGACGAGTCACTGCTCGGCTTTACGCCGCTGTCGTCGCTGGCCGGGGCACCCGGTGTGATCGTCGTCCGCTCGCTGGGTGCGATCTGCGGGCTCCCGGGTCTCCGCGCGGGCTTTCTCGTCGCGGCGGGCGACCACCGCGACCGGCTCGACACCGCCCGGCTGACGTGGGGCGTCGGCACGCCGGCCAGGCTGATCGGGACCGAGTGCATGCGTCGCGAGTCGTTTTTCGACGACACTGTCGAGCGCGTTCGGCGCGAGCGCGTTCGGATGGCCGACCGGCTCGCCACCCGGTTCGACGTACGCCCGTCGGCGGCGCCGTTCCTCCTCGTCGAACTGCGGACGGCCGGACATGTCGATGCGTTGCTGGCGACGCTCCGGGACGCGGACATCCTCGTCCGGGACGCACGCCAGTTCAGCGGGCTCGACAGCCACGTCCGCGTGACGGTTCGCACGGCAGCGGACAACGAGGCGCTGTTCGACGCGCTCGGCGTGTGATGCTGATTGTTGTGCGTATGTTCGGCACCACATCGCAGTAGCGGTGGTTTCACGGCCCGAAACTGGAGTCTGGCGAATACCCAACGGGAAAGAGTCACAACACTCAGTATGAGCGGCCGTACAATGGATGCCAGCGTTTATACCGGAGAGCGAAGCAAACGTCGGCATGGTCGAAGTGTTCGCGGTCGCGAGCGGGAAAGGGGGGACGGGGAAGACCACGAGCACGATGGCTCTGGGGATGGCGCTCGCCGACGAGTACGACGTGACCGTGATTGACGCCGACACCGGCATGGCGAACATGCTGTTTCACGCCGGCCTGGCCGACGCTGACACGTCGCTGCACGACGTGCTCGCCGGGGACGCGCCCGTCGAGGCGGCCGTCTACAACCGGTTCGGGATGGCGGTCGTTCCCTGTGGCACCTCGCTGTCGGGGTTCCAGCAGGCCGAACCCGACCGGCTGCGGACCGTGGTCGCGACGCTTGCCGCCGACACCGACGTCATCCTGCTCGACTCGCCGGCCGCGCTCGGGAGTCGCAGCGCCGTCCTGCCGATCGTGCTCGCCGACAGCGTCGTCGTCGTGCTCCAGCCGACGATCCCGTCGCTCTCGGACGGGCTGAAAGTCCAGGAGTACGCCACGACCTACGGGACGGACGTCGCCGGCATCCTGTTCAACCGCGTCACCGAAGACGAGGCGATCGACCGGGTCGCGACGAAAACCGAGCAGTACTTCGAGGGCGAGACGCTCGCGACGGTGCCCGAGAGCGACGCCGTCCGGGCGGCACGGCGTGCCGGCGAGCCGCTGCTGGCGCACGCGCCCGAGTCGACACCGGCAGCGGCCTACCGCGAAGCTGCGACGCGGCTGACCGTCCATGACCGGCCGGTCGACCCGGTCGCCGACCGGTTCCGGAGCGCCGTCATCCCCGACCACTCATGAACGTCCCCCAGGGTAACCTGCTCCGCAAGCGGGTGGTCACCGACCTCGCGACGCCGCTGTCGCAGGCGCTCGACGCGTCGGTAACGGGGTACGCCCGCCTCGAACCCGGCGACACCCTGCTGCTCGACGCGGAGGGTGTCGGTGTGATTACGTTCGAGGACGGGGTTCCGGTGGTTGCCTACCACAGCGGCGCCGACAGCGGCGGTGCGGACGCGCTCGCGGACATCGCTGTCGCCGGCCCCTCGCGGGTCGCGCTGTACGAACTCGACGGCGACGCGCTCGCACAGCTACACGACGCGGACGAGTTGCGCGTCCCGCCTGGGCTGCCGGCCGAGCGCCTCGCAGGCGACCCCGCGCTGGCCGAACGCACCCGCGAGGCCGCCCCGGCGTCACGCGCCGCGGAACGTGAGCGCGAACAGGACGGGCTCGCAGCGGTCGAGCAGTTCCTGGACGATGGCGATCGGATCGCGGACATCCGCGAGCGGGCTCGCGATCAGGCGGCGACCCGCGCCGAGGAGTGGGGGTTCGATCTGCCCGGGACGTAGCTCCCCGCAGTGCGGACGGCTCATAGTGATTGTTCTGAGTCGTTACCGCTGTCGACCCATCAGACTCCGGTGTCAGCCCGTGACACTCCCGAAAATGCGATGGGACTCCGAAAATAATCACAACAATCACTATCAGACGTGGACCGGGATCCACCAGACCCTGCTTCGTCCCCCGACTTTCTTGCTCTCGAGTTCGGTCTGCTCCTCGAGCATGTGGAGCTTGTTCAGCGCGGTCCGCCGCGAACAGCCGAGTTCGTCGGCGATCTCGCTAGCAGTGAGCGGCTCGGCGTAATCCTCGCGCGATTCGAACACCGCCGTGACGTCTTCGAGCGCGAACTCGGTGTCCCTTCCCTGGTTCCCCATACGGGTGCCGACGACCGCCGCCCCCTTAGTAATTCCTCCGGGTCACCCGGTCCGCCGTTCGACCGTCGTCGAGAACTGGAGCTCCCGATCGGGGGTCGTGACCGTCACGTCGAACGCGGCACCGAGCACGTGCGTCCGGCCCTGGCGCTCCTGGACGATCACGCCCCGGTCGGCGAGACACCGGCCGAACTCCCTGTCCGGTCCCGACGGACAGTGCCGCGCCGCCCAGCGCGCCGCGCGCGTCCGGTTGTAGCTGACGGTGAAGGCCGTGCCGCGGTCGAGCCCCGACCGTTCGACCGCATCGATCGTCGATGCGAGCTGCCCGCGCACGTCGTCGACCGCTGCATCGCGCTCGCGCCAGTCGTACTCGAAGGGTACGTCCGCCGTGGCATCGTGCAGGCCACGTTCGAGGGTCGCTGTGGCCTGCACGTCCGGCGCAGTCCCGCCGCCCGCGCGGACGTCGTCGTGGTAGCCAAGCTGGAGATACGCGAGGACGAGCGGCACGAGCGCGACCGCGAGCGCGATCGCTGCGAGCAACACGAGCTGCCCGCGGTCAGCACCAGTGCGTCCGGTTCCGGCGGCGCGCTCGGTCCCGTCGCATCCGGATGCACCGTTCGGCCTGTCGATCATGCGTACCACACCCGGAGCGTAACCTCGCCGTTGGTCGTCAGCACGCTCGCTGTCCCGACCGCGACCCCGTCGGGCAGCGGGTAGCCGACGGTCCCGTGGGGCGTCTCGACCCGAAACAGGAGGTTGTCGGGCAGGATCCGGTCGACCCGCCGCTCGAGCGCGTCCCGCTCCCGGGCGAACGCGTCCGCCGAGGCTGCGACCTCGGCGAGCCGGGTCTGGTCGGCGTGCCGCGGCGGTTCGTTCGCCAGCAGCGTCGCCGCGTCGGCCGCGTAGGTCTCCAGCTGTGCGCGCTGCTTGGCGGGCTCGTCGTCCGGCACCCCCAGCGCGAACCCGAGCGTGACGGCCGTCAGCAACAGCACCCCCAGCCCGGCCTCGACCGCCGTGATCGACGCCTGGGCTCTACCCATCGACGGTCACCTCCAGGACGGCCTTCCTGGTTTCGGGCGGGTAGTACGTGACCAGCACGTGGTCGCTGTCGAGCGGGCCCAGCGCCTCGAAGCGGAGCTGTGTCGTCTCGAACGGCGACAGCGAGAGGTCGAACGTCCCCGCCAGCCCGCCCTCGTCGGCGAGCAGTGTGTGCTCGTTGGCCCACACGGCGCGAACCGTGGTGTTCGCCGGCGGCGTGAGCGTGAGCGTCACGTTCCCGCTCCGCCGCGGCAGCGTCACCGTCGTGGTGCGCTCGAACGCCGGGCGGATCGTCCGCTCCTCGCGGCGCTCGACCAGGACGATCCGTTCGACCGTCGAGCCGCCGTCGACATCACCCGTCGACGCGACCGTCTCGCCGTCGAGCCTGACGCGAGCGTCGGCGTCCGCCGACAGCCCGTACCGATCGCTGAGCGCCTCACCGTCCAGCCCCTCGACTTCCCTCTCGTCGAGGACGTTTCGCCGGACGGTCAGCGGTGCGTCCGCGCTCACGAGCCGGTCGGAGACGCCGACTGCAGCGTTGCGCTCGACCGGCGACCGCTCCGCGCCGGCGAGCGCGCTGTTTGCCGTACTGACCGCGAGCACGAGCGCGACCGTGAGCAAAAACAGGGCGATCCCAAGCGCCGGAAGGTCGATCTGTCCTCTCATGGTTCTTCCCCGATCGAAAGCCGCCGGTCGTCGGCCGGCCCAGAAACTGTGACGACGAGCGATCCGCCGCCGTGCCAGGTGCTCTCCTCGGCGGTGACGTTCGCGGGCAGCGACAGCCGCGTCTCCCCGCCGATCCCGTCCGCCGGATGCTCGAGCGTGAGCGTCCGCCCGGAGAGGACGAGCCGGTAGCTCGCGCCGTCGATCGTGGACGGCACCTCGATCGTCCGGCGTGCGGACGCGTCGCCGGCGACAGCCGGCGGGGCCCCCTCGATCCCGCCGGCCGCCGTCGCCAGCACGCGGTCGCCCAGTTCCTCGCCCGCCGTCTCCTCGTAGGCCGGGACGACGCTACCCAGCAACAGCCCCGTCATGCCCGCGACGTACAGCAGCGCGATCCCGGCCGCGAGCGACTTGGCGACGACCGGCGTCACGGCGCGGTCGTCACGGCGGAGGTCAGCCATCGCCCACCTCCAGGGACAGGTCGTGGACGACGAGGTACGCCCGGCGGTCGCCGGGGTACTGCGCGACGACGCTTTCGTGCTCATCACCCGAAAAGGTGCGCCGGGTCGTCCGCGCGTTCCTGTCCGTGAAGTACCGCTCGAACGGGCCCGGCGTCGGCGTCTCGATGGCCACGGCGAACTCGCCGGTCCCCAGGTCGTACTCGGTGTGGGAGGGATCGATCCGGAGCGTTGTCGTGACCCCGCCGGTGCCGCCCACGGAGACGTGACCGGCGTTCAACACCGGCGCGCCGACGACGAGTACGCCGTTCGTCCGGGAGTCAGTGATACTGGGCGCCGAGACCAGCCACGCGCTCGACCCGTGCTGGCGCACGAGCGCGCCGGCGACCGCCGCGACCCGCCTGTCCCCGCGCTCGAAGACGAGCGCGTCGACCGCGTGGCGCTCGATCACGCGCCCGTCTTTCAGGATCCGGAGCGTGCGCTCCTCCGTGCCGAGACTGCCCTCGGAGAAGGCGACCTGCTGGCTGTGCGTGCCGGCCCGGTCGACCGCCCGGAACGCCTCGTCCAGCCCGTCGGCCACCCTGTCCGCGTCGGCGGCCCCTGCCTGCGAGTCGAGGAGGGTGCCGACGCCGACAGTGAGCCCGCCGAGTGCGACGACAGCGAGGCCGAGCAGGAGGGCGACGCCGACGACGTGGGACTGCGCGCGCATCAGGCCATCCCCAGCCCGGTGAACACGACGTAGGTCACGAGCACGAGCAGCCCGGAGTGCAAAAGCGCCTCGTACCGACCGCGGCTGGCGGTGCCGGCGAACCAGCCACAGGCGACCACGGTGCCCTGCGCGACCAGGTAGAACAGCGCCCGGTCCCGTTCGGGGTCGACCGCCTCGGGGTTCAGCGACATCCCGCCGGTCGAGCCCGCGACGTCCGAGAGCTGTGAGAACCCGTCGAGCACCGTGGCGTTGACCGCGACGACGATGCCGACGACCAGCAGCGCGGTCGTCCAGCCCACGGCGACGTACACCATCAGCCGCGAGCGGAGCGCCTTGCGTTCGTGGTAGAGGCGGCCGATCTCAGTTTCGAGCGTTTCGAAGACCCGCTCGGTGTCGCTGCCGGCCTCCAGCGCGCCGACAACGAGCCCCACAGTTTGGGAGGAAAGCGGCGTCCCGACGCGGTCGACGAACCGGTCCAGCGCCGACGCGCGAACGTCGGCCGTCTCGTCGGCGCTGGTCGTCAGCCCGAGGTTGAACGCCAGCGCCTCGACGTCCGACTGGAGCGGCCCCAGGTCGACCTCGCGGGAGACCCGCTTGACGGCGTCGGGAAATGGCCGGCCGAGGCTGACGTGCCCGGAGACGGCGTGGACGAAATCGCGGATCTCCCTGTCTTTCGCGTCGTCAAGTTTGGCCCGGCGGACGGCGACGACCCCGACAGGGATCCCGTACGCCGCGTACCCGAGCAGCAGGACGTTCGCGGGGTTGTAGCCGAGCGTCCAGAGCGCGGCCGTGACGAGCAGCGCCGGCGCCAAGAGGACGACCGCCGCACTGGCGGGATTGCTGTGGGTCGTCTCCAGCGTTGCCCGGATGCCAGACGGCCGCTCGTAGCTCGGCGTTGCACTGTCCGTCGGCCGGAGCGCGACGACCGCCCAGGCCGCACCGGCGCCGACGGCGAGCACGAACAGCACGCTTGCGTACGTCAGCAGCGTCCGGACCATCAGCGGTCCGAGCGGGGTCGGCACCGTCTCGGTCAGTTCCGGCGAGAGCACGCTCGCGACGGTGAGGATGAGCACCGACAGCGCCGGGAACACGAGCAACACCACGAACAGCTCCGCGACGAGTTCGAGGTAGCCGCTCGCGCGCTCGTGGACCCGCTCCTGGCGGTGGCTCAGCAGCCGCCCCTCCATCTGGAGGTACCCCTCCAGGGAGTCCCGCCCCTGCGCGGCGTGTTCCTGGAACTTCAGCAGGAACGGCGACAGCAGGTCCCGCGACGGCGTGTCCCGGGCGACCATCGACAGCCCCTCGTCGAGGCTGCCGGTGAGCGCCGCCTTGTTGAGCGCGGTCCGGAACGAGCGGGCGGTCGCCCCGTAGGCTTCCTGGTCGGCGACGCGGCGCAGCATCTCCCGCTGGTCGTTGGTCCCCGAGGCGAGCACCCGCAGGTACCGGACCGCCCCCGGCAGCGTGCGCTCGATCTCCCGCCGGCGCGTCGCCGCCAGCCGGGCAAGATACACCCGCCCGGCGCGGAGCACGAGCCACCGGAGGACCACGGCCGCGAGACAGGCGAGCACGACCCCGACGTAGAGCCGGGGGATCGACGGTATGGTCGTCCTGTTGAGCACCGGGAGCCCGTCGGCCAGAAAGCCCAGGATGCGGCCAGTGACTGTCGAGGGCAAAAACAGTACTGAAAGCAACAGGACCACGGCAGCGGCGACGGCGACGCTCCAGGCGAGGCCGTACAGCCGGGCGATGAACACGTCGAACCCGGTATCGAGCCCCGCGGCGCGGTACCGCCGGCGGTCGCGGTCGTGGACCTGCCGGTCGGCGTGCCGGGAGAACAGGGCGTACAGCCCCCGGTCGAGTCGCCCGATCCCGTCGCCGGTGTAGCGGCCGGTGCTCATCAGTCCTCCTTCTCGCCCGCCTGCCGGTTCAGCCGCTCGACCGTCGCGGCCTCGTTGGTCTGGAGGTCGGCGAGCAGGTCGAACAGCGCGTCGAAGTCGTCGATCCCTTCCCGGACCATGTGCTGGACGTAGCGGTGTTTCCGCTCGAACTCCGCCTCGACCGCGTCGAGCGGGCGGTCGGTCATGTCGGCAATTCGGGTCAGCGTGTGAACTGATCCGACGTCCGTCCCGCTCGATGCAGTGTCGTCGACGCCCGTCCCGCCCGTCGCCGCGTCGACAACGTACTCGTTCGACCCCCTCACATCGTCGGCGAACGCGAAGCCGCCGTCCTCGGTTCGCCAGGCGATGCGGTGCCAGTACACCGCGGTTCCCCGCTTCTCGATGACGCCGGCGTGGCGGTCGTCGGCGAGCTGCCGGTGTTCCTGCTCGCCGAGCAGTTCGACGACCTCGCCGACGTAGCGCTCGCCGTCGACCCGGCGCGGAAACACGACGAGGTCGATCTCGCGCAGGAGGTACGGCGGCAGCCCCTGCTCGACGATCCGGTTGACCAGCGTCTCGATATCCGAAGCGTGAGTCGTGCCGATCAGCCCGTGGCCCGTATTGATCGACTCCGCAAAGGTGTCGAAGCTCTCGCCGGTGTTTATTTCGGCGATGACTTCCACATCGGGGTTCAGATAGTTGCATTCGGTCATGAGGTCGGCCATCGTAACCTGCTTGTGGTCGCTCTCGTGTTCGCGGGTGGTCAGCGAGACGCCCGTCTCGTGGGGGAGCCGGACCTCCCGTGACCCCTCGTCGATGCTGATCGGTCGGTCCTCGAATGGAATAAATGGCATGTGCGCGTTCATCAACGTCGTCTTGCCGACCCCCGTGGGGCCCGAAAAGAGGACGATTCCGTGGTGTTCGTAGCAGAGCCACAGCAGCGCGACCAGCTCCGTCGGGATGCTGTCGGTCCGCACCAGGTCGACCGGCGTCAGGACGTCGGCGGACTGCTTGCGGATCGAGATGTGCGGCCCGTCCTCGCTGATCGTCGGGAGCGCGACCGCACAGCGGATCGTCTCCCCGACGCCCGGCGGGCTGAGGTTCACCTTCGCGCTGGGCGTGCTCGCGTTGAGTTCCGTCCCGTCCGAGGCCGCCAGTTGCGTGACGACGTTGACGAACCTCTGCTCATCGTCGAAGGTAAGGTTGGTCGGCATCCGCTCGGCTGTGCTGTCGATCTCCCGCGGGATGACCTTGATCCGTTCGCCGACACGGTTGGCTTCGATATCCTCCAGGTGTGGGTCCCGGATCGGGATCGTGAGCTGGCCGTAGCCGACGTAGTCCCGGAGCACGTAGTAGACCAGATCCGACAGCCGGTCGTCGGCGTAGCGCCGGCTGACCGGCGGGACCGCCAGATCGTACTCGGCCAGCGCGGCCCGCACCCGGTAGGTGAGCGCGTCGAGCCACGCCCTGGTGTTGCGCCGGCGCAGCCGCCGGGCGAGCAACGCCTCCGCGCGCTCGCGCACGAACGTTGTCTCGTCGTCGATGACGCCGTCAACGGTCGTCTCCCAGATGCGCTCCTTGCACTCGGCGATCAGCTCCTCGTCGCCCGGCAGCAGGTCGGGCTCGCGGACCGCGTACTTCGTCGAGAACGGGTCCTCGCCGAGCAGGTGCTGGCGGTAACGGACGACCGGGATCTCGAACTCGTGGAACGCGACGGTGTAGCGGTCCAGCCGTTCGCTGGTGAACCGGTCGAGAAACGCGGGATCGGCCGGCAGCGACGTGACGGCCGGCGCGTAGTCGTCCGTGTGGACGACGATACCGTCCTCGCCGGCGTCGGCGACCTGGATCCGGTCGTCGAGCGCGTACGGCGTCAGTTCGCCGAGGCAGGCCAGCGACGCGAGCGCGTGGTAGGTGAGTCGCCGGCGCGTCGCCGGCGTACAGTCGATCAGTCTGTCGATCACCCGCTCGTGTTTCGGGTCGAACCCCGCTTCCATCGTCTCGATGGCGCCCTCGCGCGTGTACGGCCGTTCGAGGTTCGCGTCCGCGAAGTATTCCGTGATCGTCTCCAGGGCGGCCCGGTCGGCGTCGGTCAGCGCTGGTTCGCGGACCTCGTACCGGAACCCGCCGCCCTCCCGCGCGATCGTGACGACGACCCCGGGGTGAACCCCGTACTGGGCCTGGACGTCCGCCGCGTACCACGCCTCCGGGTCGTCCGGCGGCAACGGCGGCGGCACCATCCCCCGGCCTATTGCGTCCGCCTCTGCTCCGTCCGGAAACTGAACGTGTCCCGTCCCCATCGGCACGGATTGGTCCCGTCATCTGTCTTAAAGCCTCGCACGGTTCGTGCCGGATCGATCCGACAGATTGATCGGTCGAGACTGGCTGTCGTAAGCCATGTCCCCTCGTATCCTCCACTACTCGGATCTGGAGACGGCTCTGGACGACCCCGAGCAAGCCGCGGCGCTCGCGGGCACTGTCGCGGCGCGGCGGGACGACCGGACGGTCGTGGTCGGGAGCGGCGACAACACCGCGCCCGGCGCCCTCTCGCTGGCGACCGAGGGCCGGGCCGCCCTGGACGTCTTCCGGGCGCTCGCGCCGGACGCAGACACGTTCGGCAACCACGACTTCGACTTCGGCCCCGCGACCGCCCGCGACCTCGCCGCGGCGGCGCCCCAGCCCTGGCTCTGTGCCAACGCGACACTGGACGGCGAGCGGTTCGCCGCCGACGTGACCCGTCCCTCGACGCTCGTTGACGCCGGCGGGACGCCGGTCGGCATCATCGGCGTCGCCCACCTCAAGACCGACGAGATCAACCCTGCGGCCGACCCCGTCGAGTTCAGCGATCCGGTCCCCGTCGTCCGGGAGGAAGCGGCCACACTCCGCGACGCAGGCGCCGAACACGTCGTCGTGGTCTCACACTGCGGGCGGGGCGACGCGCGGATCGCCCGCGAGACCGACGTCGACGCGGTGCTCGGCGGGCACGTCCACGACGTCCACACCGACGTGATCGACGGGACGGCGGTCGTGCGGCCGGGACGGGCCGGCACCCACGTCTCGGAGGTCGCGCTCGGCGGCACGCCGTCGGTGACGATCCACGAGGTCGACGACAGCCACGTCGACGACGTCCTGGCCGAGCGATTGCGCAAACGCATGGCCGAGCACGGTCTCGACGAGGTCGTCGCGACCGTCAAACATCCGATCGAACGGACCGAAGAAACCGCGACCGTCGCCGAGAGCCGGGTCGGTAATCTGGTCGCCGACGCGCTCCGCTGGCGAGCCGACGCCGACGTGGCGCTCAGTCCGCCCGGTGCGATCCGCGCCGGGCCGCCGCTGGCCGGCGACGTGACGGTCGCCCAGCTCCACAACCTGACGCCGTACGAGGACGACCTCGCGGTCGTCGAACTGCCGGGCGACCGCCTCCGGGAGGCGTTCGTCGCGGTGCCGTTTGGCTACCACGACGAGGACCACCCCGACCGCTTTTGCAGCCACGTCAGCGGCGCCCACGTCGTCTGGGACGACGAAGCGGGGACGCTGCGCGAGGCGACCGTCGACGGCGAGCCGATCGATCCCGACCGGCGGTACACGGTGGCCGTCGCCGACTACCTGGTCGAGACCGACCACGTCACTGCCGCCTTCGACGAGGACGACGTCGCCGCGAGACACGGGATCGCACGGGAGGCCGTCGTCGAGTACGCCCGCGCGGTCGGCCTCGATCCGTCGATCGAGGGGCGCGTCGGACGGCCGACGCTGGCGGCGGCCGAGTCGGCGGTCCCCGAGTGAGTCAGCGGTCCCCGAGTAATTCCGTGCCCGAGTGAGGCAGCGTTCGAGTCACCCAGCGTCCGAGTGAGTCGGCGTCCGAGTGACCCGGCGTCCGAGTCACCTGGCGTCCGAGTCACCTGGCGAGGCGCCGCGCGGGATTTATTTCGCCGCCGCCCGTCGGCCCGGTATGGATCGACCGGTCCGTCTCGGCGTCGACGTCGGGGGGACGTTCACCGACGTCGTGCTCGTCGTCGACGGCGAGGTGACGACCGCGAAAGTGCCGACGACCGACGACCAGAGCGACGGCGTCCTCGCGGGGATCGAGCGTGCCTGCGAGGCGGCCGGCGTCGCACCGTCGGCAGTCGGGCAGTTCCGCCACGCGATGACGGTGACGACGAACGCGATGCTCGAAGGGACCGGCGCGCGGACTGCGCTGGTGACGACCGCCGGTTTCGGCGACGTTCTCGCGATCGGCCGCCAGGAGCGCCCCGCGCTGTACGACCTCTCGGCGCGCAAGCCGGCGGCGCTGGTCCCGGCCGACCGCCGCCACGAAATTGACGAGCGGGCGACCACCGGGGGGATCGAACGCCGCGTCGACCGATCTGCGGTCGGGGCAGTGGCCGGGAGAATCGACGAGGACGTCGAGAGCGTCGCCGTCTGTCTCCTCCACGCGTACGCGCACCCGGAGAACGAGCAGCGGGTCGCCGACACCCTCCGGGACGAACTCGACGCCACCGTCGTCGCCTCCCACGAGACGCTGCCCGAGTTCCGCGAGTACGAGCGCACCTCGACGACGGTCGTCGACGCCTACGTCACGCCGGTGCTCGACAGCTATCTCGGGCGCCTCCGGGAGCGCGTCACCGACCGCGGGATCGACCCCCCGCGGATCATGCAGTCCAACGGCGGGATCGCGTTCGAAGACGGATCACACGAGGGAATTATCACATTCGACATGGGGGGCACCTCGACCGACGTGGGCCTCGTCACCGACGGCGGGATCGAGCGGACGCGGGAGGCAGAGATCGGCGGCTATCCGGTCCACGTGCCGATGGTGGACGTGGAGACGGTCGGCGCCGGCGGCGGGTCGGTCGCGTGGGTCGACAGCGGCGGCGCACTCCGGGCCGGCCCGCAGTCCGCAGGCGCGCGGCCCGGGCCGGCCTGCTACGACCGTGGCGGCGAGGAGCCGACCGTCACCGACGCGGCGCTCGCCCTGGGGTACCTCGGTCCCGGGACCGAACTAGGCAACGAGGTCGAACTCGACGCGGACGCCGCGCGGGCCGCCCTAGACGACCTCGCGACGGCGGCGGACCTCGGCGGTGCCGTCGAGGCAGCACGGGGGATCTACCGGGTCGCGAACGCGACGATGACCAGGGCGATCCGGGAGGTCACGGTCGAGCGCGGCCACGACCCGCGGGAGTTCGCACTGGTGGCCTTCGGCGGGGCGGGCCCGATGCACGCGGCCGCACTCGCCGACCGCCTCGACGTCGGCCGGGTCCGCGTACCGCGGGCGAACGGCGTCCTCTCGGCGCTCGGTCTGCTCGCCGCCGACGAGCGCCACGACGCCTCCCGCACCCACCGGACGACGCTGGCCGACGCCGATACGGACGCGATCGGGGCGGTCTACAGGGAGATGGCCGACCGCCTCCGCGATGCGAGCAGCGATCCAGACCGCGCGGCCGTCGTCCGTCGGGCCGATCTCCGGTACGACGGCCAGAGCCACGAACTGACTGTCGGCGTCCCCGACCCGTTCGACCCGGCGACGGTCGCCGACCGGTTCCACGCGGTCCACGAGCGGGCGCGGGGGTACCGGCTCGACGAGGAGCCGATCGAACTCGTCACGCTGCGGCTGACGGCGACGCTCCCTGGCGAGACGCCGGAAATTTCTCACGAGGGAAAATCTCCAGAGCCGGTCGAGCAGCGCGACGCGTCGTTCGGCGGAACGTTCCGCGAGACGCCGGTGTACGAGCGCGCGTCCATTCCTGCCGGAGCCACGATCGACGGGCCGGCGATCTTCGAGGGCGGCGAGAGCACGGTCGTGGTGCCGCCGGGCTGGCGGACGACCGTCGACGGGCGGGGAACGATCGAGATGCAACGGCAGGAGCAGACCCGAGGTTCGAACGACACGGAGGGGGAGCGATGACCGACGAGATCGATCCCGGCGACCGGGCCGACGACGCCGAGGCGCTCGACGCCGTCGACCTCGAGATCCTCCGCAACCAACTGGAGAGCGTCGCCGAGGAGATGGGCCAGGTGCTGATCCGGGGCGCGTACTCGCCGAACATCACAGAGCGCCGGGACTGCTCGACGGCGCTGTTCGACGCGACCGGCCGGATGATCGCCCAGGCCGAACACATCCCGGTCCACCTCGGCGCGATGCCGGAGGCGGTCGCGGCGGTCCGGGACTGTGACCCGCGGCCGGACGACGTGTTCGCGCTCAACGACCCGTTCACCGGCGGCACCCACCTCCCGGACGTGACGCTCGTCGCGCCGATTTCACACGAGGGTAACATTCTCGGATACACCGTCTCCCGGGCGCATCACGCTGACGTCGGCGGGATGTCGCCGGGGAGCATGCCGGCCGGCGCGCGGGACATCCAGCAGGAAGGGCTGCGGCTGCCGCCGGTGCGGCTGGTCGCGGGCGGCGAGGGAGTCGGGGACGTCGAGACGCTGGTTCTCGCGAACGTGCGGAACCCGCGCGAGCGGCGGGCGGACCTCCGGGCCCAGCGGGCGGCCAACGACCGCGGAGCGCGCCGACTCCTCGAACTGTACGAGGAGCACGGCGACCGGCTGCTCGCCGCGTTCGACGCCGTCATCGACTACTCGCGGTCGCGACTGGAATCAGAACTCCGGGAGATTCCGGACGGTAAGTACCGCGCGACAGATGCCCTCGAAGGAGACGGCGTAACCGACGCGGCGATTCCGATCGAAGTGGCTGTCCGGGTCGACGGGACGAGCGTCGAGGTAGACTTCACCGGGACGGCCGGCCAGGTCGCCGGCAACGTCAACGCGCCACTACCGGTCGCAAAGAGCGCGGTCTACTTCGTGGTACGGTGTGTGACCGATCCGGACATCCCGCCGAACCACGGCTGTTACAAACCCGTCACCGTGCACGCGCCCGCGGGGAGCCTGCTCGACCCGAAGCCGCCGGCGGCGGTCGTCGGCGGCAACGTCGAGACCAGCCAGCGCGTCACCGACGTCGTCTTCGCCGCACTCGCCGACGCGGCACCCGAGCGGGTGCCCGCCCAGGGCCAGGGGACGATGAACAACCTGATCGTCGGCTCCTCGGCGTTCGTCTACTACGAGACGATCGGCGGCGGCGCGGGTGCGAACCCCGATAGCGACGGCCTCTCGGGCGTTCAGGTCGGCATGACCAACACCCGCAACACGCCCGTCGAGGCGCTGGAGGCGGCGTATCCGCTGCGCGTCGAGGAGTACGCCCTCCGGACCGGCAGCGGCGGCGACGGCCAGTTCCGCGGCGGCGACGGCCTCGTCCGCGCACTCAGGATGGAGACGGACGCGACGGTCTCGCTGTTGACCGAGCGCCGCAGCCGCGCACCGTCGGGCGTCGCTGGCGGCGGCGACGGCGCGTCCGGGAGGAACACAATCGACGGCGAGGAGGTGCCGGCGAAGATGACCCGGGAAATCGACGCCGGCACGACAGTTCGCGTCGAGACGCCGGGTGGTGGCGGCTACGGGGAGTAGGAATCGAAGACCGGAAAACCGGCAGACTGCGCGGCCGTGTTACAGGTCACGCGATTTGCTGAGATTGATGAACTCCCCGCCACAGGCCCCGCAGAGTCGCGTGTCTGGATCCGATACTCGCTCCCCACAGTCCGTGCATTCGTACACCTCTGATTTGGAATGCTCTGTGCTTGGTCGCATATTCCGGTATCTGAGTTACAATGTACATAACACCTGTCCTAAAGGACATTATATGATATCATGACAGAACGTGGCAAACAGCCTCCCCAGACAAGCATGCGGGGCCGGAGTAGCGGTCACTCGCTGAACCCGAATACGGCCCGCAGTTCGGCTTCGATCTCCTCGACGTAGCGGTCCAGCACCGCGTCCAGCGTCTCGTCGTCGACGATCACGCCGGACACCTCGCGCTGGTCGGGGAGTTCGACGTGGAACTGGCCGTCGCCCTCGTAGAACGGCTCGCTCTCGGCGAGCAGCTGCTGGTCGATGGCGTGGATCAGCTCCGAGTTGTAGGCGTCGTTCATCGTCTCGAACGCCTGGCGGTAGGCCCGCTGGAGCTCCGGGAAGTAATGCTCGTACTTGTCCTCGAACTTCTCGGGGTCGAACTCGGTCATCGGCCCGAGATAGCGGGCCGACCGGCAAATCCCTATTGCTTCGCGTTGTCGTCCACCGGAGCTGCAGAAAACTGCCAGTACGACAACGATTAAAACATAGATTGACATTGCACAAACAAGAGAGCATGGGTCCGGATCAGCTTCCAGAACAGTTCCAGTCGTACCGACAGCAGTACAACGAGATCGACGCGGCGATCGCCGGGGCGATGGACCGCTGGAGCGTGCCGGTGTTGCGGGTCGCGGTCGCGGTCGTGTTCGTCTGGTTCGGCGCGCTGAAGGTGTTCGACGTCAGCCCGGCGGCCGACCTCGTCTCCCGGACGGTGTACTTCTTCCCGCCGGAGACGTTCGTCCCCATCCTCGGCGTCTGGGAGGTCGTGATTGGGATCTGTCTGCTGTACCGGCCGCTCATTCGGATCGGGATCTTCCTGCTCTTTCTGCAGCTTCCCGGCACCTTCCTGCCGGTGATCCTCCTCCCCGAGGTCGTGTTCCGGACGTTCCCCTACGCCCTGACGGTCGAGGGCCAGTACATCGCAAAGAACCTCGTCATCATCGGGGCCGCGCTCGTCATCGGCGGCACCGTCCGCAGCGATTGACAACCTCTCACTGCAAGGGGCCGCTACCCGTCCAGTTGTTCGGCGATGATCGCGTCGGCTCTCTCGACGAAGGACTCCTCCTCGCCCGCGGGGATCGTCGCCCCGGCGGCGACGTCGTGGCCGCCGCCGTCGCCACCGACCGCCCGCGAGGCCTCGCCCATCACCGCCGAGAGGTCGAGTCCCCGGCCGACGAGCCGGCCGGTCCCCCGCGAGGACACCTTCGTCTCCTCGTCGTTCTTGCGGGCGAACGCGAGGATCGGCCGGTCGGGGTCGACGCCGTCGACGCCCAGCGCCATCCCCGCGACGATGCCGACGATGGTCTCCCGGATCTCCTCGCCGGCGTCGAACCACTGGACGTACTCTTCGCGCTCGACGCCCAGTTGCTTGACCGTCTCCAGGCCCTCCGAGAGGTTCCGGCGGTGGTTCGACAGCAGCCGCCGCGCGCGGTCGAACGCGTCCCCGCGGTCGCCGAGGCAGACCGCCAGCCCGACGTCGGCCCGCTCGTACCGGGCCGTCGCGTTCAACAGCGTCGAGAACTCGCTGGCGTCCCGTAGCTCCGTCCCCGGCTGCTCGCGCGTGAGCGTGTACGTCGTCCCGACGAGGCGCTCGGCCTTGTTCGCGGGCACGCCGCGCGTGATCGCCCGCTGGAGCAAGGCGCTCGCGACCGTCCGTTTCTCCTCGTCCGAGAGGTCGACCCAGCGCCGCCAGTCGCCGTCGGCCTGCAGCTCCACCGGCAGGTCCTGGAGGAAGGAGATCGCCCCCTGCTGGTCGTTGGTGATCCCCGGAATCCGGACCTCGCTTGCGTACTCCAGCAGCTTCGGCAGCGGCCGCGTCTGCTTGCCGTACAGCGCCAGGTCGGTCCCCTCCTCGAGGACACCCGCCGCGGCGCCCTCCTCGACGATGGCCCGGTTGGCGCCGACGAGTTCGCCGTCGACGGCCTGCATGTCGCCGACGGCGCCGACCACTGCGAGCGCCGCGAGGTCCCTGTTGTCGGTGTCGTACTCGCCGTCGTCGTCGTCGGCTGCGAGCGCCCGGGCGAGCACGTACGCGGCGCCGGCGCCCGACAGTTCGGACGCGCCGTCGATGCCCGAGAGCAGCGGGTTGAGGTGGTACTCCGTCTCCGCGTCGGCGGGCTGGTGGTGGTCGGCGATCACGGGCTCGAAGTCGCCGGCCGCCTCGTGGGCCGCGATGGCGTCGAGCTGTCCGCTCCCGAAGTCGGTGAACAGCACCGTATCGAACTCGCGGGCGGCGAGGTCGGCGATCTCCGCGTCGTCGAGCTGCTTTTTGAAACACACCTCGTGTGCGATGCCCGCGCGCTCGAGAGCCGTCGACGCGACGGCGGCGCTGGTCAGCCCGTCGGCGTCGATGTGCGAGGCGAGCAACGCGGCGTCGGCCTCGTGCAGCCGGCGCGCACAGGCGTCCGCCCGCGAGTCGAGTTCTGGTACCGGTCCCATTACCCGTGGGTTGTCGCGGCTTCGGACTTAAGCTTCCGGAACGCTCCGGTGGCCCGGAGGGGCCTGGACCGAGCCGACAGTCTCGAATAAAACTGTCTCAATCATAAAAAACAAAATAAAAAAATTAATTTGTGTCCCACTCCGAGCAGCGATGCAAACAGGCCGACTGGCGGGGTATGGGGACGCCGTCACGACGCAGTGAGAGACAGGCATGAACGTCGAAACTGCCAGCAACGCAGATGGGTGTACGGAGTGTAGTGGAAAGGTACGGCGGGTCGGGACCGAGGACGTGTGCGAGCAGTGCGGGCTCGTCCAGGCCGAGCGGGAGATCGACCACGGGCCGGAGTGGCGGCCGTTCGACGACGACCGGCGCCGGACGGGCGCGTGGCGGACGCGCACGCGACACGACAGGGGGCTCGCGACGCGGATCGGGTTCGGGCGGAGTGCAACGGCCCCCAGGGAGGGGTCGCGCCAGCTCGTGCGGATGCGCCGACAGCACCGGCGGGCACAGATCGGGCCGAAGCGCGATCGCAACAAGATGTACGCGTTCCGGGAGATCCAGCGGCTCACCACCGCACTGGGCCTGCCAACCTCGCTCGACGAGGGGGCCTGTGCGCTGTTCGAGTCCGCCCAGCGCGCGGAGCTGCTTTACGGGCGGACGCTGGAGGGGTTCGCGGCCGCGGCGGTGTACGCGACCTGCCGGACGCGGTCGCTCCCGCGGACGATGGCGGAGATCAGCCGGGTCGCGAAGGCCGACCAGCGGGAGCTCAAGGCGGCCTACGACGCGATGAACCGGGAGCTGGGCCTCCCCGTCGGCCCGGCCGATCCGGCCGGATTTCTGCCGCGGTACGCCTCGCGGCTCGACCTGACGGCGGACGTCGAGTGCCGGGCCAGGGAGTACGCGACGGCGCTGAGCGAGCACGGCAAGCTGTGTGGCAAGAAGCCAAGCGGCGTCGCGGCCGCCTGTCTCTACAGGGCTGCCCTCGACCGGGGCGCTGATCTCACGCAGGCAGCCGCCGCTGACGTCGCTGACGTCTCCAGAATGACGATCCGCTCGACGGTCGAAACGATCGACTCGCTCCAGCCGGTGACGACGACGACGACGGCGGAGTGCTAAAGTTTTAACCGCGTCGCGTGCAGGACATAACCATGGTCCAAGACGGGGAGATCACTCCCACCCGCGAGACCTTCTGGCAGATCAGTCAGCTGGAGGAGGCTGTCTTCTATTTCCTGACGGCGGTGACGCTGCTGGTGCTCGGCGTCGGGCTGTACCAGCGGTTCGCCCGCTACACGCAGGGGCGGGCGGACCCGTTCCCCCGCCTCGACGACGTGGGGGCGCGCATCCGCGAGGCGACGCGGATCGCCGCCTCAAACGAGAAGCAGTTCGACCGTGACTTTGTCGGCGGCATGATGCACGCGTTCATTCTCTGGGGGTTTCTGACGCTGTTCATCGGGACGACGATCCTCGCGATCGACAAGTACGCCTACAAGCCGCTCACCAACGAGTCGTTCTACGTCGGCGACTTTTTCCTCTCGTACTCGTTCGTGATGGATCTGATGGGGCTGTTGTTCGTCTGTGGCATCTCGGTGGCGATCTACCGGCGGTACGTCGTCCGCAACGAGCGGCTGTGGGGCAAACACACCGGCTACGAGGACGACCTGTTCGTCTGGGCGCTGTTCGGCCTCGGCGTCGGCGGCTTCCTGCTGGAGTCGATGCGGATCGTCAGCTGGCAGGGCGGCCCCCAGTCGTTCGAGCAGGTGAGCTTCGTCAGTTACTTCCTGGCGACCGTGTGGACGACCGCCGGCCTCTCCGCCGAGACGGCGACCGACATCTACCCCGTCTTCTGGTGGAGCCACTCGATCCTCGCGCTGTGGTTCATCGCCTGGATCCCCTTCGCGAAGCCGTTCCACATGTTCTCCTCGTTCGCGAACGTCGTCACGCGCGACGAGAACGCCGGCGTCCGCCTGCCGGGCGTTCCCGCCGATCCCGCCGCCGACACCGAACTCGCGGACATCGACGACTTCACCTGGAAGCAGTTGCTCGACCACGACGCCTGCACCAAGTGCGGGCGCTGCTCGTCGGTCTGCCCGGCGAAGGCCTCCGACCGGCCGCTGGACCCCCGCGACGTCATTCTCGACCTGAAAGCCTACCGCCAGGAGCGCGACGCTGGCGGCGAGGACGTGCCGATCATCGCCGACGGCGGCACGAGCGTCATCGACACCGAGACGATGGAGTCCTGCATGGCCTGCATGGCCTGCATGGACGCCTGCCCCGTCGAGATCGAGCACGTCACGCAGTTCACGGAGATGCAACGGCAGATGGTCGAGCAGGCCGACGTCGACAGCAACGCCCAGGACGTATTCCAGAGCGTGATGCAGCAGGGCAACACGTTCGGCGACCCCGCCCGCAAGCGCCCGGACTGGACCGAGGACCTCGACTTCGAGGTGCCCGACGCCCGCGAGGAACCCGTCGAGTACCTCTGGTACGTCGGCGACTACCCCAGCTACGACGACCGCAACCAGAAAGTGGCCAAGAGTCTCGCACGCATCTTCGAGGCCGCCGGCGTCGACTACGGCATCCTCTACGAGGACGAGGTGTACGACGGCAACGACATCCGCCGGATGGGCGAGGAGTTGCTGTACGTGGACCAGGCCACACAGCTGATCGGCGCCTTCGAGGACTGCGAGTTCGAGACGGTCGTCTGTACCGACCCGCACTCGTTCAACACGATCACCAACGAGTACCCCGAGATCGACTTCGGAGAGTACGCCGACGATCCGATGATGGAGGTGCCCCTGGAGGGGTACTGGAACGCCGACGGGTCGATCGACGCCGCCCACTACACCCAGGTCGTCGCCGACCTCGCCGAGTCCGGGGCGCTCGACGTGCCCGCCGCGCTGGACTACACCGTCACCTACCATGACCCCTGCCACCTCGGGCGGTACAACGACGTGTTCGAGGCGCCCCGGGACCTCGTCGAGCAGACGGGCTGTGACCTCCACGAGATGCCGCGCAACCGCGCCGACTCCTTTTGCTGCGGTGGCGGCGGCGGCGGGCTCTGGATGGACTTCGACGAGGACCCAAAACCCAGCGAGGAGCGCCTCCGGGAAGCCCTGGAGGACACCGCAGCGGGCGACGCCGTCGAGAAGTTCGTCGTCGCCTGTCCGATGTGCATGACGATGTACGAGGACGGCCGCAAAACCGGCGACTTCGAGGACGACATCGAGGTGGTCGGCATCACCGAACTGCTCGCGGAGTCGCTGGACGGGGGAGCCGCGGCGTAGACAGCGGACCGCTCGCGAGTCGAACGTTCTTTAGGCCTCTCCCGCCGAGCGTACACAACCAGCCGCTTTCGATCCATGCTCGGAATTCTCGTTTCACGTGCGGACGAGGCATCGGTCCACATCGGCGAGCAGTTGCTCGACGTCGCGGGGTGGCACCAGCGCGAGGACGACAGCCTGCCGGACGCCGCCGGCGGTGGCACGGTCTACGAGCGCGAGGGGGTCCAGCTCCGGGAGTTCGAGGACCTGCACATCTCCCTCGACCGCCCGGCCGCGGCGTTTGACGACCCCGACCTGCTCGTGTTCGCCTCCAAGCACTCCGGGGAGACCGGGCGGCTGCTGACGGCCCACCACACCGGTAACTTCGGCCCCGCCGACCACGGCGGCGCGGACAACGCCCTCGCGCAAGCCTGCCCGAATGCGCACGCCCGGGTACTCGACGCGCTCGCGGCGCACGCGCCAGAGGGGTACGACGTCGGCATGGAGTGCACCCACCACGGCCCGACCGACGTCGGCGTCCCCTCGATGTTCGTCGAGGTCGGCAGCAGCGACGCCGAGTGGGCCGACCCCGCCGCGTCGGAGGCGGTCGCGCGGGCGATCCTCGACCTCGAGGGCGTCCCGCCCCACCGCGAGCCCGAGGACGGCGACGACTGGAACCGGCGACAGCTCGTCGGGGTCGGCGGCGGCCACTACGCGCCGCGGTTCGAGCGCGTCGCACGGGAGACGGACTGGGCGTTCGGCCACGTCGCCGCCGACTGGGGGCTGGACGCGCTGGGTGACCTCGACGCGCCAGCGGGCCAGGGCGTCCTTCGGGAGGCGTTCGAGGCGAGTCGCGCGGCGTACGCGCTCGTCGACGGCGACCGGCCGGCCGTCGAGGCGGCGCTCGCGGACCTCGACTGCCGGGTCGTCACCGAGACGTGGGTCCGGGAGACCGACGGCGTCGCCCTGCCGCTGGTTCGCCGGCTCGAACGCGAGGTCGAAACCGTCGACGACGGACTGCGGTTCGGCGAGCGGGCAGCCGACGTGGCTGGCGGCAGTACTGTCGACGCCGACGACACCGACCTCGCCGTCGTCGACCTCCCCGCTGAACTCCTGGACGAGGCGCGGGGGATCGACCGCGAGGCGACCTACGACGCGCTCGTCGGGACGACGGTCGCGTTCGACACCGACCAGGGTGGGACGCGGCCCGCCGGCACCGTCGTCCTCGAATCCGAGGGCGACCGCGAGCGCGTCGTCGACCGGCTGCTCGCCGTCCTCCGGGAGCGCTACGACAGCGTCGAGCGCGACGGCGACGCCGTCGTCGCCCGCCAGGAGACGTTCGACCCCGAGAAAGCCCGGACGCTCGGCGTCCCCGAAGGACCGACGTTTGGCCGCCTCGCTGACGGCGAAACTGTCGAGGTTGACGGGCGAACGATTCCGCCCGAGACTGTCCGGGAAACCCGGGAACGGCGGTTTTCGCTCCAGGAGTGATAGTGATTGTTGTGAGTCTTTACCACTGTCGACCCATCAGACGCCGGTGTCAGCCCGTGACACTCCCGAGAATTCGATGCGACTCCGAAAATAACCACAACAATCACTATGATACGGTCGTGCGTGACTCTGTAGAATGGCAATCTCCACGTACTCACGTCCGACAGTATGAGTGGCCTGCCAGAGCCCACCTTTCTTTCCGGTGGAAATAGCCGGCTGCTGGACGCGCGAACGCCGGGATGGGCGTCAGACGTCCGTCTGACGTTGGGGAAAACTATAATACCCTCGCTAGTAAGAACTACTTAAACCATGGACTCGATTATCGACGACGCAATCGACGAGGCCGAGGAAGAGCGGGAGGAGGCCCGCGAGGAAGGCACACAGGGCGCCACCGGCGGGACCGGGACCGAGGAGCCGTCGACGTCGGGGCAGATGACCGACGAGGAGCTCGCGTCCGTCGTCAAAGATCTCGAAACGAAAATCACGGTCGTCGGCTGCGGAGGGGCCGGCGGCAACACGGTCACGCGGATGATGGAGGAGGGGATCCACGGGGCGAAACTGGTCGCGGCGAACACGGACGCCCAGCACCTCGCCGACGAGGTGACCGCGGACACGAAGATCCTCATCGGGCGCAAGCGGACCGGCGGCCGCGGCGCGGGGTCGGTCCCCAAGATCGGCGAGGAGGCCGCCCAGGAGAACATGGAGGACATCCAGCAGGCGATCGACGGCTCCGACATGGTGTTCGTCACGGCGGGGCTCGGCGGCGGGACCGGCACGGGCGCGGCGCCGGTCGTCGCACAGGCTGCCCAGGACGCCGGCGCACTCACCATCTCGATCGTCACGATCCCGTTCACCGCCGAGGGCGAGCGACGGCGCGCCAACGCCGACGCCGGCCTCGAACGCCTGCGATCGGTGTCGGACACGGTGATCGTCGTCCCGAACGACCGCCTGCTCGACTACGCCCCCTCGATGCCGCTGCAGGACGCGTTCAAGATCTGCGACCGCGTCCTGATGCGCTCGGTCAAGGGGATGACCGAACTGATCACCAAGCCCGGCCTCGTCAACGTCGACTTCGCCGACGTCCGGACGATCATGGAGAACGGCGGCGTCGCTATGATCGGCCTCGGCGAGTCCGACTCCGAGAACAAGGCCCAGGACTCGATCCGCTCCGCACTCCGGTCGCCGCTTTTGGACGTGGAGTTCGACGGTGCCAACTCCGCGCTGGTGAACGTCGTCGGCGGCCCCGATATGTCCATCGAGGAAGCAGAGGGCGTCGTCGAGGAGATCTACGACCGGATCGACCCCGACGCCCGCATCATCTGGGGCGCCTCCGTCAACCAGGAGTTCGAGGGCAAGATGGAGACGATGATCGTCGTCACGGGCGTCGAGAGCCCGCAGATCTACGGCAAGAGCGAAGCCGAGCAGGAGCGCGCCGCCAAGGAACTCGGCGACGACATCGACTACGTCGAATAATCCCGTTTTCCGGTTCGGCGATCCACGAACCGTCGCCACAACAGCACTGCCAGCAACCGTCAGCCAGTATCCCGGCGCGAGAGCGACCGTACCAGGAAAATTTTATCGAACGCGCCGGTCAACGCCAACCAATACATAGAAAAGCACGCAGCGAGAACCCCCGCCTATGAACACGCCAACGGACCTCAGTTCGTACATCCGGGTGTTGAAGCTCGCCAGCACCCCCTCCTGGGAGGAGTTCAGCCAGGTCGCGAAGATCGCGGGCATCGGGATCCTGCTCGTCGGCTTCATCGGCTTCGTGATCTTCATGTTCATGAGCTTCGTCCCCGGGGGACCCTGACGGGAGGTTCGAGATGGGGATCTATGCGGTCAAGACGACGGCCAGCCAGGAGCAAACAGTCGCGGACATGATCATCAACCGCGAGGAGCCGTCGATCCACGCGGCGCTCGCGCCCGACTCGGTCACCTCCTACGTGATGGTCGAGGCCGACAACGACTCGGTGTTCGAGCGCATCCTCGACGAGATCCCGCACGCACGCGGGGTCGTCCAGGGCCAGACCTCGATGGCCGAGGTCGAGCACTTCCTCTCGCCGACGCCCGACGTCGAGGGGATCGCCGAGAGCGACATCGTCGAACTCATCGCCGGCCCGTTCAAGGGCGAGAAAGCCCAGGTCCAGCGCATCGACGAGGGCAAAGACCAGGTGACCGTCGAACTGTACGAGGCGACGGTCCCGATTCCCGTCACTGTGCGGGGCGACCAGATCCGCGTGCTCGACTCCGACGAACGGTAAGTCCACTAATACTGCCGGACGTGACTCTGTTATTCCGAGTGATACTCGGACTGGGGGTTTCGGTTGTCTCAGATGCTGAGCGCTATCCGGGTGGGAACGGAATCACGTCCGGCAGTATAAGCATCCGCGCCGCAGGCGCGGTTCACTGCACCGAGCACAGCGAGGTGCAGTAGTTTTGTACTAAATTTTGCGAGGAGCGGTTCCCGCAGCGAGCGACCAGCGGGAGCGAGCGAGGAAACCCGACGACGGAAAATTTAGGCGACCAGATCCGCGTGCTCGACTCCGACGAACGGTAATCGACTTGCGGCCTCATTCCACCGCGTCGGTCTCCTCGTCGTCGATGTCGGGTTCGAACAGTGTGTGGTCCTCGTGGACGAACGTCACCCGATGATCGGAGCCGAGCGAGCGGACGTGGACCCGCATTCCCTCGCCCTCGGCGGCGGCGTCGAGCAGTTCGGCGTCGGTCGTGTGGTTGAAGTACGCGGGGATCAGCACGGCGTCGTTCGTCTCGCTGGCGAGTTCGACGATCAGCAGAAATACCGTCGGGCCGATCGTCCGTGCGTACACCTCGCTGTTGTCGAACGTCGTCTCCTCCCTGAGGCCGTCGACCAGTTCGAACGCCGACTCGGGAACGAGCACGTCCAGCCCGTAGGGCTTGTCGGTGGCGTACAGCGCCGTCACGTCCCCGACCGTGAGTGCGTGTGTCTCCCATCCCTCCTCGCGGTACTCGACAGCGGTCGCCTCCACGTCGTCGAGCAGATCCCCCCAGAACGCCTCGAACGGAGTGTCGACGTCATCCTCGGTCATAGCCACCGGTATGGCGAGTACCGTCAAAAGGGCTCGCACTCGTCACCGGCCGGTTCGGGGAGGTGACATCATCGTAACCAGCGCGGCGAAAAACCGGCGCAGAGGCCCCAAATTTATATGAGGGTGCACCATTGAGCCTCTATGGAACAGCCAGACGATTCCGACATCGAGCGCAGGGGCTTCCTGAAGTTCGTCGGGGCAACGAGCGCCTCGGCTGCGACGATGGCGATGGCCGGGTGTACCGGGGACGACGAAGAGGAACTGGAAAACGGCGACGACGGTGGCAACGGCGACGGTGGCAACGGCGACGGTGGCAACGGCGACGACGGTGGCAATGGCGACGGTGGCAACGGCGACGACGGGGGCAACGGTGACAGCAACGGCGACGACGGTGGCAACGGTGACAGCAACGGTGACGAGAACGGCAACGGCGACATGGACGAGCCGTTCGAGATCACGATGACCCAGCGCCAGCACCCGACGACGTTGGACCCGCACAACCATCGCGAGACGCCGACGGACAACGTGGTGTTGCACTCCTACGAGGGGATCCTCTGGCGCGGTCCGGAGGGGGAGATCATCGAGAGCCTCGCGACGGAGTGGGAGGTCGTCGAGGACAACCGCCACCGGTTCACGATCCGGGACGACGTCCAGTTCCACGACGGATCGTCCCTCGAGCCCAGCGACTGCGCGTTCACGATCCGGCGGATCGTCGACCCCGAGGTCGGCGGCCTGGAGAGCCCGCAGCGCGACCAGCTCGCCGGCACCACCGGCGCGGAAGTCGTCGACGGTGAGCGCGCGATCGACATGCTGTCGGGCGGCCCGAACCCGATGGCGTTCCAGAACATCGCGTCGTACGCCCACGTCGTCAGCGAGGACTGGATCTCCGAGCGGGACAACGAGGAGATCGCGGTCGAGATGAACGGGACCGGCCCGTACCGGCTCGCCGACTACGAGCCCGAGGAGTACGTCCGCCTCGAGAAGTTCGAGGACTACTGGGGCGAGGAGCCCGACGTCGACCGGGTGGAGATCATCGCCGCGGCCGAGGACAGCACGCGCGTCAGCCAGCTGCTTGCGGGCGAGACCGACATCATTTCCGCGGTGCCGCCGAACGACGCGGGCCGGATCGAGAGCGACGATAGCCTGGGAATCGCGGACATCGGGAGCACGCGCATCCTGATGTGTCCGATGGTGTACAACGAGGAGCCGTTCGACAGCGTCGAGTTCCGGCAGGCAATGAACTACGCGATCGACCTCGACCAGATGATCGACGAGATCCTCCGCGGGTTCGGCGTCCCGACCAGCCAGCCGACGCTGCCGGGGTACAACGGCCACAACTCCGACCTCGAGCCGTACCCCTACGACCCCGACGAGGCCGAGTCGCTGGTCGAACAGAGCGGCTACGCCGGCGCCGAACTCGAACTGGAGTACCCGGCCGGCCGGTACCTGCTGAACGACGAACTCGCCCAGGCTGCCGCCGGGTTCATCGACGACCTGGAGAACGTCTCCTGTGAGGCCGTGAGCCGCGACTTCGGGACGCTCGCCGGCGAACTGCTCGACGGCGACCTCTCGACGACGCCGTCGTTCTACAACATCGGCTGGGGGAACACGACGTTCGACGCCAGCCAGACGCTGACCCCGTTTCTCACCGAGGGGACCGCGATCTACCACTACCGGAGCGACGAGATGGAACAGCTCAAAGAGCAGTGGCAGGTCGAAACGAACGCCGACGAGCGCGAACAGATCCTCCAGGAGGCCAACCAGCTGGCCCACGACGAGGCCGTCTGGGTGTTCCTCAACCGCGAGTGGCTCGTGTACGGCATCAACGGCCGGATCGACTGGGACCCCCGCCAGGACGAATACTTCCTCGCACAGGGCATGAACCAGGCGTAGATCGGCGACGAGCCCGCTCATGCGTCTCACCCGGTTCCTCTTGCGGCGAACTGCGCAGGGTATCCTGGTCGTCTGGGGAGTGATTACGCTCGTCTTTCTGCTGCGCTTTATCACGCCGGGGAGCACGATCGACTTCGTCGCGCCGCTGGACGCCTCGCCGGAGCTCCGCCAGCGGCTGGCCGAGGACCTGGGGCTCAACAAGCCGATCTACGTCCAGTACGCCGACTACATCGTCAACCTCCTGCAACTGGACATGGGCAACTCCCTGTTGAAGGGGCGGCCGGCCAGCGACGTCATCTTCGCCCGGCTGCCGGCCACGCTCGAACTCGCGATCGCCGCGACGATCGTCGCAATCCTTTTTTCGATCCCGCTGGGCGTCATCAGCGCGACCCGGCGCCACCAGCCGGTCGACTACGGCGCGACGGGCTTTTCGCTGATCGGGATCAGCACCCCGAACTTCTGGCTGGGGATCATGCTGATCCTGATCGTGGGGGTAAACCTCGGCTGGCTGCCGACGAGCCGGCGGATCATCGGGTTCGGGCCCGCCCTGGAGCTGCTCATCTTCGAGGGGCGGACGATCGGGATACAGGTCTGGTTCGAGCACATCCTCTTGCCCTCGATCACGCTGGGGACGTACTTCACGGCACTGATCACCCGCCTCACGAGAAACGGCATGCTCGAGGAGCTCGGCCAGTCCTACGTGGAGGTGACCCGCGCGAAGGGCCTCCCCGAGACGCTCGTCAAGTACAAGCACGTTCTCCGGAACACGATGATCCCGATCATCACCGTGCTGGGCCTCCAGATGGGGACGCTCATCGGCGGAGCCGTCATCACGGAGTCGGTGTTCAACTGGCCGGGGCTGGGGACGCTCATCATCGACGCCATCAACTCCAGGGACTGGCCGCTCATCCAGGGGTCGCTGATCGTGATCGGCGTCGGGTTCGTCGTGATCAACATCGTCGTCGACGCACTGTACATGTACTTCAACCCGCAGGTGACCTTCGAATGACGGGAGCACTGATAGCATGAACTGGCAACGGGTCTGGCGGAGCCTCCGGGCCGAGTTCGGCCGGAGCCCCATGGCGAAGCTCGGGGTCGTCCTGATCCTGGCGGTGTTCCTGATGGCGATCTTCGCCCCGTTCTTGGCGACGACCAACCCGAAGGCACAGGACCTCTCGCGGGCGAACGAGCCGCCGGTCGGGTTCACCGACACCACCGAGGATACCCGCCTCGTCGACGGCGAGCGCCAGACCGTCACGGTGACCACCCGGGGGACCCTCGAGTACCCGCTGGGCACGAACCAGCTGGGCCAGGACATGTACTCGCGGCTGCTGTACGGTGCACGGACCTCCCTGCTCGTCGGGCTGCTCGGGACGGCGATCGCGGCCCTCGCGGGCGTCTCAGTCGGCATCGTCGCCGGCTACTACGGCGGCCGCGTCGACGACGGGCTGATGCGCTTTGCCGACGTCATGCTCGCGTTCCCCGCACTCGTCCTCGCGATCGCGCTCATCGGGCTGCTCGGGCCGCGGGCGGTCGACATCCCGGACCCGTTTGTCGCCGCCGGCCTGGTCTCGGACATGCCCGAAACCACGGTGTTGCCGCTGACGGTGACGCTCGTCGTCGCGCTGGTCAACTGGGTGTGGTTCGCCCGCGTCGCACGCGGCGAGGCGCTCTCCGTCCGGGAGAAAAACTACGTCAAGGCTTCCCGGAGCCTCGGCGCGAGCGACCGGCGGCTCATGCTCAAACACGTGTTGCCAAACAGCCTGACGCCGATCCTCGTGCTCGCGACGGTCCAGGTCGCCGTCATCATCCTGCTGGAGAGCGCCCTGTCGTTTCTCGGCTTTTCGGGCACCACGCTCTCGTGGGGGTTCGACATCTCCCAGGGGCGTGACCTGCTGGCGACCTCCTGGTGGATCTCGACGATGCCGGGGCTGGCGATCGTGGTCACCGTCATCGGGATCAACCTCGTCGGGGACTGGCTGCGCGACGCCCTCGACCCCGACATCGAGGGCGAGAGCGGAGGGGGGATGGGATGAGCGACGACGTCATCCTCCGCGTCTCCGACCTCTCGACGCGGTTTTTCACCACGGACGGGCAGATCAACGCCGTCGAGTCCCTCTCACTGGAGATCGAGGAGGGCGAGGTGTTCGGCATCGTCGGCGAGAGCGGCAGCGGCAAGAGCGTCACGGCCCGGTCGCTGATCCGCCTGATCGAGTCGCCGGGGCGGATCACCAGCGGCACGATCGACTACCGCGACGAAGAACTCGCGGAAGCGGTGCGCGAGGACTACCCGGAGGCTGTCGACGGCGCGTTCGTCGACCTCCTGGCGATCCCGGAGGACGTCCACCGCTCGCTGCGCGGGACCGCCTTCAGCATGATCTTCCAGGATCCCGAGAGCAGCTTCAACCCGAGCCTGACCGTCGGCGAGCAGATCGCCGAGGCCGTCGAGGTCCAGCGCCGCGCGAGTTCGAACCCGCGGTCGACGAGGGCGCGGACCCGCTCGTCGGCGTACTCGCTGCGCTCGTACGCCGCGGCCGCGGTGCTGCCGGGCCGGGGGTACGTGAGTTCGGACAGCAAGGACCGCGCCATCGAACTGCTCCAGCAGGTCGGCATCCCCGACCCCGAGCAGCGCGTCGACGAGTACCCCCACGAGTACTCCGGCGGGATGCTCCAGCGGGCGATGGTCGCCCAGGCGCTTGCCGGCGAGCCGGACGTGCTGGTCGCCGACGAGCCGACGACGGCGCTGGACGTCACGATCCAGGCCCAAGTGCTCGACATCCTCCGGGATCTCCAGGAAGAGACCGGGATGACGATCCTGCTGATCACCCACAACCTGGGCGTGATCGCCCGGATGTGCGACCGCGTCGGCGTCATGTACGCCGGCGAGATCGTCGAGCGCGGAAGCCTCGGGGATGTCTTCGACCGGCCGACCCATCCCTACACGCAGGGGCTGCTCGGCTCGATCCCGGACCTCGACGCCGCCGGCGGCCGCCTCCAGCCGATCGGGGGGAACGTCCCCAGCCTCCTGGATGCAGAGATGGGCGACCGGTGTTACTTCGCCGATCGCTGCCCGAAGGCGATGGAGGAGTGCCTCGAAAAGCCCGCGGAGTACCCCGCCGAGGGCACCGACGACCACGCCGCGAGGTGCTACCTTGCGGACCACCCATACGAGGCGAGCCAGGCGCTCCCCGAGGACTACTTCGAGGAGAGTGAACCGCCATGAGCATCGACGACCTGGAGCGGACGGACGAGGCCGCCCCGTCGCGTGGCACCGGCGCGGACGCCGTCGGGAGCGACGACGCGCTCGTCGAGGTGCGGGACCTGACGAAACACTACTTCGAGCAGGACAGCCTGTGGGACCGGCTGCTGGGCAACGAGCTGGTGGCGGTCCGGGCGGTCGACGGCATCTCCTTCGACGTGGCCCGCGGCGAGACGCTCGGGCTGGTCGGCGAATCCGGCTGCGGGAAGTCCACGGCCGGCGAGACGCTGCTCCGGCTGGAGGAGCCGACTGCGGGGACCGTCCGGTTCGGCGGCGACCCGGTGTTCGATCTGGATGGCCCGGCGCTCCGGGAGTTCCGCCGTAACGCCCAGATCGTGTTCCAGGACCCGTTCACGAGCCTGGATCCGCGGGTGACGATCGGCGAGACGATCCGCGAGGCGCTTGACATCCACGGGATCGGCACGCGCGAGGAGCGCAACGAGCGCGTCCGCGACCTGCTCGAACGCGTCGGCCTGGCGGCCGAACACTTCGAGCGCTACCCCAGCGAGTTCTCCGGCGGCCAGCGCCAGCGGGTCGGCATCGCCCGCGCGCTCGCCGTCGAACCCGACTTCCTGGTACTCGACGAACCCACGAGCGCGCTCGACGTCTCCGTGCAAGCGCAGATCCTCAACCTGCTGGCGGATCTACAGGACGACTTCGGACTGACGTACCTGCTGATCTCGCACGACCTCTCGGTGATCCGGCACATCTGCGACCGCGTCGCGGTGATGTACCTGGGCGAACTCGTCGAGGTCGCGGACGTGGAAACGCTGTTCGAGGCGCCTGAACACCCCTACACGGAGGCGCTTTTGGAGAGCGTCCCGCGGGCAGAGACCGCCGAGCGCGAGCGCGACGTCGATCCCCTCGCCGGCGACGTCCCCTCGCCGCGGGATCCGCCCAGCGGTTGCCGGTTCCGTACCCGGTGTCCGAAAGTCATCCCGCCGGACGATCTGGAGATCGACCAGACCGACTACCGGGAGATCATGTTCCTCCGCGACCGGGTCGAGGAGCGCGAAATCTCGCTGGACGTGATCGCCGAGGAGGCGGGGCTGCCGGCCAGGGACGGCGGCGAGTTCGCTTTCGACGAACGCCAGCGCGACCGGTTCGTCGAACAGCTACGGGCACAGCTGCTCGACGTCGACCTGCCGGGCCGCCACGAGCGGACCGTCGACGAGGCGCTCGGACTGCTCGCCGACGAGGAGTGGGCGGAGGCGGCCGACGCCCTCCGGGCTGAGTACGAGAGCGTCTGCGAGCGGCGCGTCCCCGAACTGGCGGGTGACCACCCCGTTGCCTGCCACCTCAAAAACCCACCCGAGGAGTGATACGGTCGTCCGTGAGTATTTTTTCGACTCGGGCGACGGACGCCACGCGAAAACAGATTACTCGTCGAGTCGGTCGACGACCTCGCGGATGTCGGCGACGTCCTCGACGACCTCCTTGACCTTCTCGCGGCGGCGGACCTCGGCGGCTGTCGCGTCGTAGGCCCGGACGTACTCGGCCCGCGAGTGTTCGTCGAACGCGTGGCGGATCGCGAAGTAGCCGTCTGGGACGACCGCGCCACAGACCTTGCACTCGATGCGGTCGTGCTCGGCAGCCTGGTGGACCATCAGGTCCTCGACCCGGTCGAACGCCGCATCGTCACTCTGGATCGCACACTCCCATCGCGCCATATGCCCGGAGCCAGGAGGCCCGCCGGTATAAGCGTTCCTGGTACGGCAGCGCGGCCGTGGCTGGAAGACGACCCACTCCGGTCCGAGCGGGGCGGCCAACCCCCGTGACGGTTTCCCGACAGTATGGGTGTGTGACACAATCCCTGAGTACGTTTAATACGGATGCCATCAATGACAGCAAACACGACCCCCACAACACGAGGTGACCCCGATATGGCGACCGTTCCCATCGTGTCCGACGGCACGGCCTCCAGCCGCGTTGCCGTCGGGATGGACACTTCCTGGGACGGTGCGCCGCTCGTTGTGGGGAGCCAGGTCGGCTGCGTCGAACCGACGCGCCGGTTCCCGGCCTGAGCCCGAATAACCGTCGCCCGGCCCACACCGCCGGGCTGGTGAATGCGGGCGTTCTCTACGACTGTACTCTTCCACCAGCGGGACGGTCGCTGCCGTCGCTCCCGGGACTGTGTCCCGACCCCGTCGACTGTCACGGCGACCGCCCCGCCGGTGTGTGCCACCCCGTTCAGCGCGAGTGGTGCTGGACCAGTCCGGACGTTCGATCCGTCCCTCGCGCCCTTGCCGGTTCACGGCAGGTGATAGCATGATGATACTCCACCAGACCCGCGGCGACGAGCGCGCGACCACCAGCACGTGGCGCGTCCGCGTCGCCGTCCGCGTCCCTCGCAACGACGGTACGGACCTGCTGTCCGACGCGACCCGCCGCGTCGAGACGACCGACGGCGTCGACGGCGTCGAGGTCGTCGAACTGCGCGACATCGAGCCGACGCTCTCGGCGACGGTCGTCACGGTCGAGTTCCGGGTCGAGGCCGAGCTGACCGAGTCGGCCCTCGAAAGCCGGCTGGCCGACGCGCCCGGCACCGAGACCGTCGAGCACGTCGAGCCCGCCTGATACGGTCGTGCGTGACTTTGTACCGCTATGGAGTCACGCATTGCGCGTTGCAGCCCGTGAAACAGCCGATACTGGGACCCAGTGCTGAAAATAATCACGTACGACCGTATGACGGACAGCGACGGCCGCTACTCGCTGCGGTCCCAGAGAATGCCGATGTAGCCCGGCGCTCCGTCGTACGTGATCGTCCCGCCGTGGACCTCGACGAGGATGTCGCCCCCGTCGCGGCGCTGCCCGGTGAACTCACACTGGAACGTGTCGGTTATCCGCGGATCGCCCGTGAGGTGCTCGAGCAGGTCAGCGGCGTCGCCGTAGTCGCTGACGAGGACGTCCGGCGTCGATCCGATCAGCTCCCGGCGCGAGTACCCGAAAATTTCCGTAAAGTGCTCGTTGACGTACACCAGTTCGTCGCTCTGGACGATGAATACGCCGGCGAGGCTCTGCTCGACCAGCCTGCGGTACCACGACAGAGCGTCCCAGAAGCGCCGCTGTGTCCGGTACCGCTTGGCCGCGTTCTGGACGCGGTTGGCGAGCATCTCGTACTGTTCGGTGCCCGAGCCTTTCTGCATGTAGTCGGTGACGCCCGCGGAGATGGCCTCGCTGGCGATCTCCTCGCTGCCCTTGCCGGTGAACAGAATAAAGGGGAGATCCGGGTGTTCCTCCCGGACGATTTCGAGGAACTCCAGCCCGTTCGTGTTTGGCATGTCGTAGTCGCTGACGACGCAGTCGAACTCCAGGTCGTCGGCTCGGAGGTTGTCCAGCGCCGCTATGACGCCCGTCTCGGCGACGACGGAGATGTCGTCGTCGACGCGCTCGAGGAACGTCTTCGTCAGTTCGTTGATCTCCGGGTCGTCGTCGACGTGTAGAACCCGAACCTCGCTCAGCTCGTCGGTCGTCGTCGCGGGAACGGGGATTTCGACGTGGTCGCTCTCGACGGCCTCGGTCGGCTGGCCCCGGAGCAGCGGCCCCTCGCGCGTCGCGCGCCTGCTGCCCCGGAGGAGGGAACGCGATACCCTGATAGTTCCGCCGTCTGGTAGATCACTGACCATGCTCGATCACCTATCGGTGCTGTCAGAAAGAAATCGTCGCCACCCGACGCGTGCCTCGTTGAGTCGCTCCTGTTCGTTCATGGATTTGTTCTGCTCGTATAATGAGTATCCTACGTCATAATGGTTGTCCCCCTCATCGGCTTCGCGCAGCTCACGCGCACCACCCCCTAAACCCGCCGCTAAGTATCAGAGAATGCGGGAAAACGGATATATACCAAGTGGGCCGGCGCAGAACCGCCGAAACTGGGAACTCCATGCTTCTCTGCGCGTCTGTCCGCCGTTCGTGAAAGAGGGATTTAAATTGCATTGCTGGTGAACTCCGTGTTCTCGATGAGGTCCCGGCGTCGATCCTCCATGCGCTCGCGGAGGCGCTGGCGCCGACGCTCGGGGTCGGCTTTGTCGTAGTGCTGTTCAATCGTCTTGACCGTCGCATTCACGCGCTCAGCGACATCCTCGGGCGGCCACCCCTGGTTCAGCATGTAAGTGACCGCCCCGGTCCGGGTCGGATGCGGTGATCGGCTTGAGGGACACTTGCTACACTGCGTGTAATGGGTCCACTCGCAGGTAGCGTGGGACTTCCCGTGTGGGCAGTCTGTCCGCAGACAGGGCAACGTCGCCAAGTAACTCCACGTACGGACGGCACTTGACGAGGGGCGGCCCTGAATCGTCGTCAGCAGCGGCTGTCGGCTGTGATCGTCAGTCGCATCGACTCGCTCGTGCCGAATGTAGTGAGCGATCGCATCGACGCTCTCCTGTTTGAGCGCGACCGGCCGCTCGCCACCGCGCTTGTTCTTCAGCGGCGTCCCGGTGTCCGGCCGGTGCCGGAACTCGACGAACCGGTCACCGATGTAGAAATCCTGCAGGTCGAGTGCACGCAGCCCGCCCTGGCGTGCGCCGGTCGTCCACGCCAGCTCGAGGAACGCGTGCCGGCGCGACCCGTAGAGCGCGTCGTCCTCACGGAAGTGAGCGAGCATCGCCGTCGCCCGGTCACCGTGGAGCTTCACGTCACTGGATCGGTCCTCAGGGTCGAGATCGGGGATGTGGACGGCCGCTGCGAGCCCGGGCTCTGCGGCCCCGAGGTCTTCGAGGAACCGACAGAACATCTTGAGCGTCCACATCTCGCCCTCCAGGGTCACAGGCGAGATCTCGGCACTGCGTTTCTCGTAGTACCGATCCATGTCGTAGGGCTGCAACTCGCCGACGGTCTCAATGCCCTCGCTCTCACACCACTCGGCAAAGAGTTTCAGCCGGTAGAACCATCCCTCCATGCTCTCCTCGGTCGAATCGGCGGCCCGACGGCGGAGATACCGGTCTTTTGCCTTCCGGGGCTTGAGGTTGCTCGGGTCACGGTCGCGGTCACGACTCACGCCACACCACCCCCCGCATGCGGGTGGGGGAGACCAGCGGTGTTGAGGCCCCCGGATTCGGGTGGAGCGCGGTTACGCCGTGCCATCTGCATCGTTACCCTCCAGGTTGGCGACCCGTTCGAGCGCGAGGTAGATCGCCGCCAGCTCGTGCTTGTACAGTTTCGCATCGGCCCGCAGGTCCTTCTCGGAGGGGTCGAGTCCAGCGTGGCTCAGCAGACCTGCGAGCAGACCCTCGCGGGTCTGCTGCATGGCGACGTGCTCAATCTGCTCCTCGTGGGTCCACGAGCCGAACTCCGGTGGCCACTGATCGGTCGCCGGCTGTTGTTCCGTCCTCACCGCGACCCACCCCCCGCGTGCGGGTGGGGTTTCGAGGCGGCGTGATCAGCGAGCAACCTCTGAATGTGGTCGAGCACCCAGCCGGCGAGAATCCCGCCGAGAACGGCCCAGTGGGCCGCGAACTCAGCAGCCCAGACGACGGCGGTCGTCCCGGCCCACACGCCGAAAAACGCCAGCACCCACAGCCCGAACCAACGGTTGAGGTACGTCACGCCTCGATCGCCTCCCGAGAGCGGTCGACGCCGCCGAGTTCGCGGGCCTCGTGGCGGAGCTGATCGTCTGTCACGCGCCGGAACTGACACAACTCGTCGCCGTCAGCGGCGGTTTCGGTTTCGACGAGCGTCCGCGAGCGCACCTGCTGGGGCGGGTAGTGTGTCCGCTCGCCGTCCCAGGTGTCGACCCGCAGCCAGCCCTGCTCTGTGACCGTCGAATCACCGACAAACAACTCGGTCCCGTCGACGAGGGTCACGAACGCGGGCGTCCGGTACGTCTGGAGTTCGGACGGGTCCAGCGCCTCAAGCATCACGATCACCGTCCGATCCAAAGACCTCCCGCCACTGTGCAACCGACAGCGTAGCCGGCGTGTCGACGGCGACCATGGGCGTCCCAGCGCCCGCACTGGGGGTGCTCGCGGGGATCATGCCTCAACCTCCGCGGGCTCCTCGCCCTCGATCGGCGGTTCTTCGCGCGGCAGGTGGCCGATCGCCTCTGCCTCGAAGGTGCGAACCGTCGCTGTGGACTCGCCGTCGTGTTTCAACCGGTCGTGTGTACCGGCTTTTATCTGGGCGTCACCCTCGTTGCGGTGCGGTCGGCTCCGCCAGTGGTCGTGATCCCGCGCGTCGGGGATCGCTGGACAGCCCGAACACACTGCTTGATGGAACGTCTGTTGCTCGCTCATTGGGATTCACTCTCGATTCGGGGAGCGACCATGAACGTCGCCGTAAAGCCCCACTCCACCCACTCCCCCCGGATGCGGGTGGGGAACTCGTCGCCGAACGACAGCGTCACGCGATCGGCCTTCGCGGCGTCGAGCGCGCCGATCGCGTCACTGAGGTAATCCATCGAGAACACCGACCCGCGAGCACTGTCTGCACCGTTCTCCGACCACGCGGCCTCGGGGAACGCCACGGTGTCGACGAGCTCGTTGTCCTCGTTGAGCTGGCGCTCGCCGATCGGTTGACTCCCGATGATGAACGTCTCGCCGTCCCGCGAGAGCCACACGTGCTCGTTCAGCCGTTCGAGTCCGGCGATCGCGTCACCGAGCGCATCCACGTCGGGCGCGGCCATGTTCGGCAACTCGATGTCCGGCACGTCCGGCTCCTCGCGGATGGAATCGGGATCGATCGTGTAGAACTCGCTCACCCGGCGCATGCGCTGGTTTGGACGCAGCGCGGCGGCCCGCAGCCGCGCCCGCTCCCCTTCGGGGAGAACATCGACCCGCACGGGGTCGTCCTGGCGCTTGCGCGCGAAGCGAACGGACTTGGCGAGGGTATCCAGCGGCAGCCCGATCGTGAGGCTGCCGGCGACTGCGTACGTCTCGAAACTCGACGCCGGCACCGACAGCGAGACGAGCCCGACGTTCGCCGGATCGACAGCGCGGATTTTCAGCCCATCGTCCTCCAGGTGGACGCGACACTCCTCGACGAGCGCCTGCGGAAGTTCCAGCAGCGACCGTAGCGGGTCGGCGCTGGTGACGATCGTCGCGTCGGCCTCGGCGGGCGCGTCGAAGCCGAGTTCGCGATCGCCGTCGTCCTGCTGGACGGCTTTACTCATCGGAACCACCCCCCGCGTCCGGGTGGGGGTCTTCCTGCCCACAGAGCCAGCAGCCACACGGCTCGAACGGCACGTCGGCGACCGTCTCGATTGCTCCAGCGTCCTTGATCGCCGCGCGCATCTCGAAGGCCTGCTTGACGAGTTCGTCCCGCCGGTCGGGATCGAACGCGAACGTCCCATCCTCGGGCCACGTCCGCACTTCCAGGTTCTTCTTGTTGATGTACACCACCTGCCCGGCCTCGGCGTCAAGCGCGTCCATGTACAGCGTGAGCTGATCGAGGTGGCGCTCGCTCGGCGGGTCGAACTTGTGCCACCCGCCGCGGGTCTTCCAGTCATAGACCACGCCGTCGTGGCCGTCGTACACGTCGGCGGTCCCGACGACCTCGACGACCCCCGAGTTGCCGGGCCGCCGGTACTCCGCCTGGACGGGGTGCTCGGCGTGAACACCGGGGAACCGGCCGCCGAGTTCGGCCTCCAGCCACTCGTGGACGAGCGTCCCGATCTGGAACACGCCCAGCGTCTCGGTGTCGTGATCTTCAAGCCCGAATTTCGAGATGGTGGCCTGCCGCGGACAGCGCGCGAGTTGGGAGGGATGGAACCGCACGGCGTTGCGCTCGGTGTGACTGTCGTCGTCGTTCGCGACGGCGAGCGTCCGCGCGAGCTGTTTCTCCCAGTCGATCGGCTCCGGTGCGCTGACCTCGTCGGTACGGAACTCCTCGAAATCGCCCAGGTCGTCGGAGGACTCGCTCACGCGGACTCACCTCCGACATGAATCGGAACAGCGAAACCGCCGACCTGAGCGCCACACTCGTCACAGTACAGGTCCTCGCACTGGTAGATCCCGTCGACGTAATTCCTGCTCTCAATGTCGACTTCCGAAACCTCCGACCCGCAGCCGGGACAGCGGTCGGCGATCGTCACGCCTGCTCACCCCCCGCATCCGGGTGGTGGTCGTCGGGCAGGCGGGTGGCGATCTGCTCGCTGCTGTCGGCAAGGCTCAGCAGGTACACCTCGCCCAGCTCGCCCACGCGCTCGTCGGCGGCGGCGAGCCGCAACTGCTTGGCGGCCTGCCGGGCCCGGTTCGCGGGCGAGCCCGTCGCGGTGTCGACGGCCGGCTGTGCCTGTTCGTAGAGGTACGTCGCAACGGCGTCGATCGTCGCCACCTCCTCCTCAGCGAGCGCGGACGCGGCGGCGTCGGCCACGCCGTCGAGCAGCGCGGCGGCCGCGGCGTCACTGTCTGGTTTCTGTCCGAACGTCTGACCGGTGGCCTTATCGGCCTGCGTCTGTTGGTTGGTCATGGTCAGTGGGTGACCCACTGCGCGGCCCGCGGGAGATTGCATCCCGTGGCCGTCGCGTGATTTTTCCGTGCGTCGTGGTCTGTAGAGCCACGCAGCGGGTCATATCTCACAGTGTTCTAGGCGCGGCTTACTTAACTGTTGTGCCAGAACAATAGATACTAAGGGTTGATTATTTACCCTGCGACAATCAAAACTGACTCAGTGAGCGACAAACCGGGGCCCGATCCGACTGCCACGCCTGAGGAAATTCTTAGAATCCTCAAAATGGCGTACCCTCCAGCACTTGGCACGTCGGATATTGCGGAGGAAATCGGCATTTCTCAACAGGCCACCCATAGGCACCTGAAACGGCTAGAGGAGGACGAACTCGTAGAATCCCGGAAGGTAGCCAGAGCGCGTATTTGGTGGCTTACAGACGAAGGGGAACGACGCGCGTCGTCTCATTCTGAAGATAGCCAGTAGATCATCACGCCGCCCGTTTTCACGCAATTGACCACTCCCTCCACCTCCAATTCCTTTAGGCGCTGACGGACACGCTCGCGGGACAGATCGACAGAGGGAGCTACATCTGAAACCGTGGCAAACGGATAATCTGTTCCGGCGATCGCCTGGAGAAGCTCGTCGTCAGTGACCTCCGGGTCGGGGCCTCTCATAGCCATTGTCTAAATGAGTATCTATTGTGCCAGAACAATAGTTTTATGGTTGTGGCATAACAACAGTTTTCGTAAGGAACGCCGGTCCTACGCGGGCAAAATTCAGGAAAATCGCCCGCCGCGCTGCAGACGCGACGGGCCGGGGTTCCGAGGTGAAACCCATGCAAACCAACGACCTCGCGGACGAAAACGATTGTGGAACCGCCAGCCGACCACCGACCAGCGAAATCACGTCGACGTTCTCCGAGACCAGCGACGGCGACGAGTGGACCGACCACCTGGACGTGATCGCCGTCGCCAGCCACAAGTGGGACCACCGATGCACCGAGTATGTCTACGCCGACGCGGACGGCGACCTGACGATCCAGGCGCGGTACTACCACCACGGCGAGCTGGAACACGTCCACGAAGACACCTTCGATCTCGACGCCGACGAGACGCCACTCGAGTACGCGCGACAGAGCTACGACCGCAACCCGCCGGGCTCGGTCACTGACGAATTCGAGCTGATGGTCGGGTGCGGGCGGCCGTTGTACCCGCGCTTGCGCGACCTCCGCGACCGCCTGCGTATCCGCGTCCGAAGCGCGCTCGCGGCCGCCCTCGGGGGTGCATAATCCATGTGCCCACAGACGCAGGCAGGCGAGCGCCAGCGCGTCCCCGTCGCGGGCGGCGTGCTCGTCTACGAGTCCCGCGCCCTCGGGCGCGAGTTGATCGGCTTCGAGGACGTGGAGAACTGGGACGACCTCGCGGACGCAATCGCGGCTCGCGGCCACGGGCGCGGCGCGATCCACCATCTGCCGGAGCTGGATCAATGAGCCCCTGCACCGTCTCGACGCGCAAACGCGCCCGCAAATGCGCGGAGACGCTGGCCGTGCGCGAGCCCGTCGTCGCCGTCGACGTGCTCGAACCCCACGCCGACCCCACGGACTGCTGGACGCTGGACATGACGCTGGACACTCGCGGCGTCCCGCCGCAGGTGCTCGACGACCTCGGGAGCTACCAGGCCACGCTGCGGGACGCGAGCCCGCAGGGACGCGCCTGGACGGTTCTCGCAACACTGTAGTCATCTGACGGTCGGCTCGCCGAACTGCCCTTTGTGGTCGGCCTCCGCACCGATGACCTCAACCCGATCCCGCGGCACCTCTGCACCCGTTTGTACGTTCCGAAGCGACCGGAACACGCTGCCACAGCTCCGACACTCAAAGAACCCGTCGACAACCCGCCAGTCTCGGTGCTCGTGTGGCGTCGGACAGACCCATTTCCATTTCTCCCGTTTGTTGGTGGTATTAATCCGATACATTGCGACCCGAGACGATGGGGTGGGGGAAGATAAAGCTCAGCGGCCCCCGCACAGTGAAAGTGAAAAAGACCTCTCCGAATATACAGCGATCAACAACAGCGACTCCGCGCCGTCACTGTTACCCTGGTCGAGCATGGCGAGCGCCCCGAGAACCAAGGCAATCAGGATAATCCATTTCAGAGCGCCACCACTTTCCGACTCGCCACCACTCCCGCGCCCCTCACCGGCAGGATCGCCGTGCTTCTGCAACGCGGTACTCACCGTCGACTCGGACCACCCCGAAACCTCTGCAATCTCTTTCTGCTTCATATCGGGGTTACGCTCTGCGACCTCTAGCACTTCTTGTTCGGCTTCTGTCGGCGCGTCCTCGAAGGCTTCTTCGAGCCCCATCACCACCACGCTCCTGAACACAGAAGTACCTGGCAAGCGATACGACTATCTGGACCCTCCCAGGGGACACTCTTCGTCGACATACGCGGCCAACCTAGCAACGAGTTGACTTGAACCCGCAGGACTGACTAAACCGACTGAAAATACCCACCCGCATGCGGGTGGAAAAATAGTCATCCACTCAAGTTAATATATCTTCTACTCCGGCGACACCCACCGAGAAGTCCCCCGATCCTGCAGCTGCCCATTCTCGACGGTCTGGAACGTCAGCCGCATTTCACCGTCGTAGGCTTCAAGCGCCGTATACCCACGCCCCACACCAGCGTTCGGAGCGACTTGACCGATCTCAACTTGCCCCTGGTCAAACACCTCGCCATTCCGCTGTTCTACGGTCACGTCGACAGTCACGTCACGTGCCACAGCTCGCCCATTGTTGACCGCGATCACTTCAAGCCCGAACTCCCAGAATGGCCGGTCGTCGTCGATGGCGCGACGGGCATTCCACCCAGTATTCAATACAGGCGAATCGTGGATCGGGAAGATCTCGGGACTCGCACCCTGCAGACGATCCGGAACCTCACCGATCCGCCAGCCGGGAGCCGTCGTCTCGGCGTAGTAGTAACTATCACCCTCGTACTGGTAGGACTGCCCAGAAATCGAGTCCGCCCCCAGGACACCAAGCGCCATGTGCTGTTGGTCGTAGAAGGCGAGGACCACCGAACCGAGATTCATCGCATCGAGTAACTCCGCTAGGAGGACCGTCGTATCTTCACAGTCACCCTCGGTCGATTCCATGGTTTCGACGGGATACGCGGTATACTGTGAAATGCCGGCCCCGATTTCATCACGCGTGTATTCGAGACTCTGGACGAACCGCATCGCGTGATTTGCTTTCTCCCCCGTGGTTTCTCCAACCTGTTCGAAGTAGTTCGCAGTCGCAAGCATCGAAAACCTGTCGTGCGGATCACTGGCGTACCGGCCCCACTCTCCGTCATGCCGCGGGCGTGATTCGTAGTAGTCGACGAGCCCTTCCGGAATCTCGGTGGACATTCGATGGGTCTCGCCGGACAACTCGTAACTGAACTCACTCTCGTAGGTATCTGCACCGTCGACCTCCGGCGCAGTGTGCCCTTCCAACGTCCAGACGTACACCGGCGGCATCGAGGCTCTGTCTTCCTTCGATTCCTGGTCAGTCTCTGTCGGAGTTGGCTGCTCACGTGATTCTCCTGGCGGATCAGACGAGTCAGCCTGACCCTCAGGTTGACGATTATTCTCTCCATCTTCACCGAGCAGATCGGTCGCAATCGCACACCCTGAAGTAGAGGCTATCCCCGCTGACCCAATTGCCGCGAGCACGCGACGGCGCTTCATGCAGCCTCGGCCTCCGCCTGGTATCGCTCGGCTCCACTCGAGGGACTGACGTTGAAATCGACGCGGCGACTCTGACCTTCCTCGATCTCGACCACCTGGCTGTAGTCGTCGAGCACATTCCCGTTCCCGTCGTAGGTCGTTACCGTCACCTCAACGTCGCCGGTATCACCCTCGTTGGCGACGAGCACTTGTATCTCGACACTTCCAGTGAGCGCGTCCCCGAGACTCTGGCCCGATCGCGTATCGGTCACACGGGGCTCAGGACCGCCAGTAAGCGATTCGAGAGCGGAACACCCGGCCAGGGGAACGAGTGCGAGCGCGGCACACACCGACCGTCGTGAAGGGCGCGGCATACCTGCCCGTACGAGCGCTCCCTGATAAAATTCCTGACCACCGTCAGACTATGAAAACACCCACCCGCATGCGGGTGGGGGGTCACAACCCAACATCGGCAAACGCCCCGTCGACGACCTCGGGCGTCGGCGCGTTAAGATACGGCTCGATCGCCGCGAAGGAATCCCAGCCGCCGACCTGCATCACCACCCGCGGATTCATGTTCTCGTCCACTAACAGCCGTTGCGCGAACCGCCGCCGAAGATCGTGCGAACTCACGTGCTGAAAATCCTCGTCGCCCGTCGCGTCGGCGGCGGCCTCGGCGGTCCGCTTCACCACCGCCCGCACGCCGCGCTCGGTCAGCTCGACGAACGGATCGCGGGGCGCAATGTTCTCGGCATTCTGGAACTGCTGAAGCGACCGCTCAACGTCGGCCGGCAGGTACGCATCTCGTGGCTTCCCGCCGTTCCCCGTCGTGTCCTTCCCCTCCGGCACCCGAAGCCGATACTGGCCGCTGTCGGTCTCGGAAACCCCGCTCGGCGTCACCTGCGGAATCTCGAAGGCCCGAAGCCCGACCCTCGCACCGAGTTGAATGATCACGTCGTCGCGGTAGCTCGCGGCGGCCCGTCGCAACTCCGCGATCTCCGCGTCAGTCAGCCAGACTTTCGTTTCGTTTTCGGCTGCTGTGGCCTCTAATCGCATGGCACTTTGTTTACTTTCCTACGTATTATATCTAGTGGTAGAGACGAATCGGCGTGGTTGCCGGCGTGATCGGCGCGGATTGCAGCCCAAATAAACGCACTCGATTCCGACTTCTATGACAAGTCGTCATTGTGTATTCTTTGCCAACAGACTCGAAATTAGGCTGCCTTCAATCCTCTACTCTCTCTTCTAACTCAGAGACACGACTTCTTAAATCTTCAAGCTCACTTCTCAGCTCGTCAATGTGGTCTTCTGTCGCTACTGCTTTTCCATTGATGTAGGCAAATTCATCGTCTGCCATTACAATACTAAGCTCTATTGCCCGCCACTTGAATCTGAGCCACCGTCTTCTGACTCCTCTTCAGTGTCGCTAAGACGTGTAGTTGGTTGATCGGCATAGGTATGACACTCGTAAGATCCACCACCAAAATCGTGCCGCTCCATCTCAATATACCCTTCATTTGGATTGTAATCCATTGCGAATCGATCAATAATGTCTCGACCGAGAAGATTGGCATCAATCCCAGGGATCACGTCTATGGCTGGCTTGTGTTCAATATGCAAACTCCAGATATCTCGATCTCGATGCTCTTCTTCAAAAGCGAGGAGTGTTTGGTCCTTGATCACATATCGATCTGTCTCACCACCAACTCCATGAGAACTATCCCCGATAATATCAATCTCGGGAGGAGCGAGATCTGGATGAATACCGAGTTGAGCACTCGCAACCTTTCCGAGTGAAGTGATATCAGCTCCCGTATCGACGATAAACGGAAGCTCGTATGAGGTACCGAGAGTCGGGAAAATAATCGTGGCTGTGATCTGCGGTTGGCCGCCCCCTGGTGGTACCTCAGCGCGACACATTCCTAATAGAGCATCGATTGACCAGGCTCGGGGACGGCCGTAATGTAGGCACCGTTGTATTCTGTTTGAACGTGGTCGATGAACACGCGTAGTTCTCCGATATCTGTCTCGTCTGTACTGTCTACAACCTGCTTGTTCGCGATCGCGATGGTTCGTCCGCCGTACTGTTCCCGCAGCTCGTCCTCGTGGGTGAGGTAGTGATCGATGTTTTCCCGACGAACCTGCTGCCGATTATCCACGAGTTCCCTAAGCTCGTGCTTATCTAACTGGACTGGCATGGTGGTTTTATCCGTGTCGCCTGTCTTGCGCTCTCCGCTACAACGTAGTCAACACCTTTACTCTGTACTTGCCTGGGTTAAATACTTTGCCTGCAAAATTCATATCTAATACGAAACTTTCTGGCCAATGTGAGGAAATAACCTGGATCTACAAATTGGAAGATAGTACCGCATCCGAATTGGGGTAGAGTTAGACATCGACCACTATATCAGTCACACCGACCTGGAGCCGCAGCTCGGAGAGTTCCCTGCCGTCGAGCGTCACGGCCTGTCGCGCCAGTGGGTCGAGTGAGACGCTCGTCGAATCCACAATGTCGCCCGTACTCGGGTCCGCGAGCGCAACCACGCGCTCCGCAAGCGCGCCCCCGACGTTCGCAACCCACACGTGCGTCCCGCTCCCGTCGCGGGCGTAGATCACGCCCCCAACGCGCGCCTCTGTCGCCGGCGCGGCCGCGGTCGCACCCGTGGCCGTCGCGTCCACGTCGTCGGGAAGATCGTCCCAGTGGATCGCATACCGGTACTCGCCGATCGCAAAGGTGTGCAACCCGACCGGCCGGAACCTTCCCGAGTCGATCACGCCGACGAGCCCCCCGGAGTTCCCGGCTGTGTCCCGGTTCTCGTCGACGGTGTACTCAATCATGTCATTGTACAGCTCGCCGCGAAAGTTCGCATCGACTGATTCCCGCTCGACTGTCCCACCGAGGAGCCCCGTCCGCGCCCCGTCGATCACCACTCGGTCCCCCGAGGACGGACTCACCGACGAGCCGACACTCCCCACACCGAGCGCCTGCGTACTCCGCGCGACCGACTCGGAGACCCGGATCACGGCCCAGTCGCTCGACCCGGCCCCGCCGATCGTTGACGCCTCAGAGACGACGCCGATGGGTTCCTCGGGCTGGAACACGCGCCGGCCTTCAATCTCGGACGGCCTCTCGTCACTCCCTTTATCGACAACGTGGCGATTTGTCACCACCACTGGATCGCCGCCGCGATCGGCTCCGATCCCGAGCGTCCCGTACCCCTCCACGCCTTCGGCGGTGATGTACGTCCCGCCCATCACCGGCCGGACTGATTCGGCACGCGGATACCCGTCTTCAATCACACCGCCGCTCACAGTCTCGTCGCCGTCCCGGAGTACCACCCACCCGCCTGCGGCCGCCCCCAAACCGGCCAACACCTCCCGCCGAGTAAATTCGCTCATACCCACAGTTGTGCGACCACTAGGGAATATTCCCCGGTCACAAATCTGTCCGAAATTCACACAAGGATCGGTCACGATTTAGTGGTAGTTCCAAGGAATAAAGCTAGTTGCTCAACATGTCTCGTGCATCGGCCCCCTGGGCCGACAACAGACCACCACGACACATGGCAGACAAACTATTCAGCGGAAACGACCTCGTACTGTACGGACTCTGGTTGATCGTTGCTGTCGCCGCCCTCAACTGGGCGTTCGTCGAGTTCGCTGATTTCGACCTGCTCGTCGACGGCCTCGGGCTTGCCGACGACATGCTCACGATGACCTACGCGGTGATCGGCGCTGCGGCGACGGTCAATCTGTACAACACAATCGCTGTCGACATCATGGAGATGTAACCATGACGAAACTCGATATCGACGCCGAGACGTACCTGATTTACCCCCTGTTTGCACTGGGGACCGCAGCGAGTCTTGGCATCGTCCAGACGGATATTGTGTCGTTCATCGACCTCGGTAGCGTCGTCTTCGAAACCGGAGACATCGAGTGGACGATCGGCCGGGCGCTATCGGTCGTCGCACTCGCAGCGGTGCTGTTCAACCGCGACGAACCGTTTGATTTCGTCGGCTGGGGAGCGATCGAAGCCTGGGCTGTCTACGTGACCATCGGGCTCATCATCGCCCCGCCGTTCTTCCCGACGATTCAAGAGACACTGCTGGAACCCATCTGGGCGTTCGTCGCCTTCGCAGTCCAGAGCATCGGGTTCGTCCTCATCACGTACATCAACTGACAATGAGAGACCACAAACTCAAATCAAGAGCAGTCGGCCTCTGTGCCATACTGTTGCTCGCACTGATCGCAATCGGCGGCGTCACCGCGGTGCTGACCGCAGGCAACATCTCCGCCGACCAGCCGGACAACCAGCAGCTCGAAGTCGACCTGAACTACTCCGACGGCGGCACCACCGTCGACGTAAACCTCTCGACAGACGGCTCAGTAGTCGCCTCGACGACGGACTCGGCCAGCTCGTCGACGGCCTCGCCACAGACCGCAGTCGTCGACATGACCGGCCTCGCCGCGGGGTACCTCAACCTGAGCGTGGAGGGAGCTGACGAGACGAACGTCACGCTCGCGGAGACGCGGATGGTGACGGAGCAGGTGGATGCGCTGAACATGACGGCCAACGAGACCTACACGGTCGATGTTGAGTTTGACGCCGTCGAGACCACCAACGCCACCGTTGAGTACATCGACGACACGGGGGCCGTCCTCAACTCGACGACGCTGGAATTCGATCCGATCGACTACGAGGACGGGACGGGGGTGATGACGGCGGAGTTCACCCCCACGACGGACTACAACTACACCGACATACGGGTGACGACCGATAACGCCTACGGCTACGAGGCGGTCTACGTCACCGACCCCGGCACAGGCGTGGCCGGCGGCGGGTTCCTCGGCGCAACGAACCAGCAGGTGATGGGCTTCCTCGCGCTGCTGGCGGGACTGCTCCTGCTCGCCAATCGAGGTGAGATGCTGTGATGCCCGACAACTGGGAGACGCTGGCGGCGCTGGCGGCGATCGCCGTCTTCGTCGCCCACGATTTCCTCGCCAGCGGGTTCCACGAGGAAATCCCGGTTGGCGGCGAGACCGCGAGCATCGGCATCGGTCTCGCCCTGCTGGCAGCGACAGGCGTCTACGTGAACGCACGGATTTACGACAGCCAATAATTCTCAACCCCCGACCCGGATGCGGGTAGGGGGCCTAACCCATGAACACTGACACACAACACACGAACGGCACGAACGGAATCGACCCAGAAGTGAATCGACGGCAGGTAATCAAGACTGTCGGCGTCGGTGCTGGAGCGGCTGCCCTCGGATCAGGGTCACTCCCTACCTCGACGACCCAAACTGCTGCGGCAATTGAATGGGATGGGTGTGCCAAGGCCGCCACTGGCATCGGCTGGTGGACTGGACTTGGTTCCTATACTGATTCGGTTAAGGAGTGTCTTGCCGGAACCAGCGAAAACGACGTAGAGGAGACGGACAACACCGAGTCATACGTCTGGAATATCGCTAACACCATCGCAGACACAAGGAGCGGCCCAACTGGCGACAGAACTGAGATGGATGAAGAATTCATCAACCCGTCCACTGGGCAATCCTCGTACGCTCGTGCTGCTGGCTCAACTGTTGTCGAAACCGCAGCCATCGAAACGATCAACGGCAACGGCGATTCGGCTGAGAACGCTGCGGATACCGCGTACCGCGAACAAACTACCCGGTCCATTCTCCGCGTTCAGGAAATGTGGAATAGTGCGGTCCTTCGCATGGTCGAATCTGGTGCCCTGCTCGAAGACTACGAGGAAGGTACTGGTGTCGTCTCCTATAATTCCCAAGACCCTGCCCCACACACTGATCCTGGCTCTGCTTGGAGTCCCGTCGAAACAACCAGCCCCGAAGGGGAAAACGGTTATCTCGTTTGGAAAGGCGAGGTTGACGGGTCTAACCTCCCTTACCCCCCGACTGAACTCGAGGGCCGTGACGAGCCGCTGTCCGTCTACGGTCTTGGTGCAACAGGTGGCTACATGATCTTCCCCTTCCAACCCAGTGACTTCAACAGTAACTGGTATTCCACTCTTGCCAGTCAGATCACCATCTACGACAAGCCGGAACTGACTGCCAACACAGCTGACCACTCACAGATCACGTGGTTGGACTGCTACCGGATGTACGATATTTTCAATCAGATCTACGACGAGTACGACCAGATCGGGTCCAACCTAAACAGTGTCGTCAACGACACTGTAAATGGCCTGGAGGAGGGCACAATTGAACTCTCCCAGGTTATCAGTGGGGACACTCTCCTAGACGAATACGACCCCAATGACCAACGCGGCCAGCTCCACCGCGAAGCAATGGCTGTTGGGATGGAAATGCCGGGAGAGCCTGGCTTTCAGGCAAAAGTATCTCACCCCGACCTGTCTGCTGATTCCCTTTGGGTTGACCTATTCCTCCGACTTGCGGATGGTGTGGACCTCACAGTATCGGGTCCGATGACCATTCCCGCAGCCGATTACGACCATGCTCTAATCGGGTATGCCGGACAGGCATCCGGGGAATACCAGTACCGAACTCTGGATAGCGGGTCTGGAGACCTCGAAATCCTCCAGTTAGAGACCACCGACCAGGAGGTTCGAGAAGTGGATAAAACAGTCGGAGAGGGGGGAACTGTCGTTCTCGCACCAACCGAGGACGAGAACACTCCCATGCCCCTCGCAGAACCAGACCCGAAATATGATTCCTGGGGGATCTCCGTCTACGCTGCTGATGATTCATCCTGGGGTGGGACCGTTGGTGACGCCTACACCATGGACCAAGACGGTACGGAGGTATGGGCCGTCGATACCTCCCTTAGCCAGGGACTTGCCGTCGAACGTATTCACTACAACCCTGACAGTACGTTCAAGAACACATCTGTTTGGACCCCTGACGGCTCCGGATACAGTGTTACCGACGCCGAGACAACCATCGAATTCAGACGGGCGCTAAACGAAGCAATCGATCAGGCATTTTCTGATGCCTTCGGCGGCGGCGGGTTCTTCGACGGTGGTCTCCCCTCACTCCCCGGCCTGGGATTCATTGAGTCGGTCATCGTGGTGATCCTGGCGATCTTCGGACTGAACGCCGCGAGCGGGTGACCATGACCGGCAGCTACCCGATCCGCCGCGGCGCGATGTGGGCGTTCGTCGCATTTGTGTTTGTGCTATTGTTCGGTTTCGGCGCGCTCGCTGTTGCGAGTAGCGGCGCGGTCGCCCAGGAGCAACCCGACGATCCCACCGAACAGAACGAGACGACGCCGGAGGAAGAACTCACACCGGAGGAAGAAATCGAAGACCAGCTCGGCGACCTCGTGATCCACAGCTACGACTACGACGACTCAACGGAAACCATGACGATCGAGGCGAGCTGGCAGGGCCGGGCCCCCACGCGAGCGACGTTCGTCGAGATGATCGAACTCGACAGCGGCGGCTCGACCGAAATTTCGTTCCAGCGGGTCCGACTGCGTCCCGACGAGCGCACGGAAATCACCGTGAGCGCGACAACGCGCACGGGCGGGACCGCGGCCGTGATGGTCACGACGCCGGAGAGCATCAGCAACGGCAACGCCCTCATTTTGCAGGACGGCGACCCCGACGAGTACCCGGCGATCAACTTCTCAAACGTGCTGCTGGCGATCGGCCTCACGTCGATCGGCTCGGTCGGTGTGGCGTTCATCGGCGTCCTTCGACTGAAGCACAAACGCAAGACGGGGGTTGATCGGATCGCATGACCGACGAGTACGACGACCTTGAAGCCCGCTGGTCCGCTCGCCTCGAAGGACTCCGTGCGTTCCTCAAAGAGCACGACCGGCTCCTCATCGGGACGGCGATCGCCGCCGTCTTCGGCACCTGGATGGGCATCTTCAATCCCTCGTGGCCGGACTGGTGGCCCATCGTCCCGGTGATGGGCGTGGCCGCGCTGGTCGCGGGCTACTTTGCGTCCGAGAAAATCTACGCGCTGATCCCCGAGGAGCCGACCGTCCTCATCGTGACACTCCGCGGGGACGAACCAGGCGGTGAAATCTACGAACTCTCCGAAGACGAGTTCGCTGATATGTTCTGCTGGGGCGACCTCTACCAGTGGCCCCAGACGAAACAGCCGGTCTACGAGGCGCGCGCCTACGACCCCGAAGCGAACTGCGCGGTCGGCAACTGGCGGGAGTCGATGCCCGCCAGTGCGTTCCTCTCCGAACAGGACGTTGAGGATGCCATGACGGCCGTCCGCGAACTGCGCCAGGACCTCGAACCCGAGGCAGCGAAGGCGAAGGAACTCCGGCGGCGCTTCCGCGGGATCGCCCGCAAGATCGACGCCGAGCGGACGAAAGAACGCTTCCGCGAGATCGACGCAACGAGTCTCGACAAGGACACGGAGGGCGCGACGATCGGCGAGATTCTCGACGAGTCGGTCCCCGCGGAAGTCCACCCGGATGCGGGGATGGGGGAGCAGGGAGCGATCGCCCGCCCCGTCGCCACAGCGACCAACGGCCACCACGCACCCGACGAGCAGACCGACGACCGGGACGAGAGCGGCCACGAGGACGCCGAGAGCGCGCCAGCAAGCGACACCACGGAAGACACGACCGATGAGTAAGAACACAGCCTACGCGGCCGCAGAGGCGGCTACAGAACTCCGCGACGACCCGAGCGAGTGGGTCCGCAACTGGGGCCAACTGATAGATGATCACGAGGTACTCGCGGTTCTCAACCGTGCGGACAACGTGCTTGACGAACCCGTCGAAGAAACCCGCATGGGCCAGGAAATCATCGAAATGGCGGCGACCGAGACCGTCGACCGCGCAACGCGAGACGGCAACGTGAGCCAACTGAAAGCCATCACGGGCCTGACCAATCAGAGCGAGAACAAAGAGCGGTTTTTCACCGAGGTGGCGGATCGACTCACCTACGAGGGCGCGGTCGGCCTCTGCTTCGGCAGTCCCGGCAGCGGCAAAACATCAGTGATTCTCGACGCTGCGAACGTCTGGCGGGCGATCACGGGCGGCACGGTGATCGCCAATATCAACTGGGGCGGGGCGGACGCCCAGTTTTCGAGCGACCAGGAAATGCTCGAACTCATGGCCTCCTACCAGGGGCCGGTGCTCGCGCTGCTCGACGAGATTGCCCAGGAACTGAGCGGCTTCGGCACCGGCTCGAAAAAGGCCGAAGCGTTCTCCGACGCACTGCTGTTCATCCGGAAACGCGAGAAAGACCACGGTGAGTACGCGAAACGCGGGAGCGTGCTCGCCGTCGCGCACACCCGCACGAAGACGGCGAAGGAAATCCGCCGCGTGGCGAGCTTCGCCGTCGAGAAGCCGGACAAGACGCGCCCGCACATGGCGCGCATCCTCGAATCCGAGGGCGGCAAGGACGAATGGCAGGAACTCGCCACCTTCCAGGGGATCACTGACACAGCCGAGACCTACGACGAGTACCAAGCCAGCGAGTTCCAGGTCTCCGCCGACTACGACGCCGACAACTCCGAGGACGAACAGAAACCCGACGACTGGGCGGAGAAAGTCGAACGCGCGCTTCGGCTGCATCTCGTCGAGGAGTGGACCCAAGAGGATGCAGCCCAGGCAGTCGGCTACTCGAAAACGTGGGTCACGAACCGGGTGGGTGAGTACCGCAACGGCGACCTGGATATCACCGTTGAAGAACTCGAAAGTGAGGTGCCGCAGGCCGATGACTAGAGTCAGTCAGTCACCTTGCCCCGGAGTATACAGTTTTACAACGTGCGCGTCAGGCGGGGGATCACTGTTCCCCCCGCCCCCATTTGTTTCAGAAAAGTCAAGCTGGAAAAAACTCGACTGGCTCGCTCGCTGGAAACAATCGCTGCTCGAATGGTACCACAATGGGGGTGAGAACTGACATGGAACTCGGCGACATCATCTGGCTGGCGATCGTGGCTGTCGTCGGCGCAACGATCCTCTCGGCGGCCGACATCACGCTGGGGATCGACGCACTCGACCAGCTCGTCGACCTGCTGGACATCCAGAACTACCTATGAACCGGCGCGACCTGCTGGCGGCACTCGGCGCGGCGGGCGGCCTCGCCGTGATCGCGGACAGTGACGGGAACGTGTTCGCGCCGATCATCGACGACGGCGACGACGGGGACGATACCGACAACACGGAGTCAACAACAACCATGACACTCGACCTAAGCGACCTGAGCGAAGTATCGCAAGAAAGCGGATTAATCAGTGTAGAACCGGGATCAGTCTCATACGTCTCTCTCGGAGACTCGGGAACAGGGTACGATCTCCTCGGAGGAATGTTCCGGAGACAACCGGATGAGAACACGAACGAACGGATTACAGGAATCCGAGTGAGAGATCCGGACAGACAGACTCACTCAGTAGCCGACTCCCTCAATGCTGTGGATGCTCCCCTCCCATTCGGGATCTCGACAGTGGACCGGATCGGGATCGTGGCCTCCTCAGATAACAGTATTGAGTGGTCCTGGTACTACACGCTGCTGTACCGCTAGCCGAAAAAAGAAATTCCTCAGACGCTCTCCCACTCGGAGCGGATGAACACGTACCAGTAGCACGCGAGCGCGGCGTACAGCGCGAGCGGCTCGATCACGCCTGTCCACCGTCCTCAACCTTGGGGAGTCGATCGTACCACGCAGCCAGCACAAAGCCGCCTACGAAAGCCGCCAACCCGCCCACCACCTGCGGAATCATCGCGGACTGCCCGATGAGCAGCACACCGAGCGCGACGAGAACCAGACCCTGAAACAGCAGTAGGGGGCGGTCTAGATCGTAAACCCTCACGCCGAACCATCCCCCGAACCCGGGCAGGAGTCGTTCTGGCCAGCCCCCGTGCTTAGGGAGCAATTGCTTTCGCCGTCTGTGGCTGCAAGCAACGTCGTTTGCTCGCCTCCCTCGAGGTAGGCTTCCCGGCGCTGCAGGTAGGCGTCTCGCGCAGCTTGCTCAGAGTCGATGGCCAACCAACGTCGACGTAGGTCTTCGGCGGCGATCGCGGCGGGAGCCGTCCCGGCGCAGGGGACGACCACGAGTTCGTCGACGTCGGTTAGACCCTCGATCCAGTTTCGGTACGGTTCGATCGGTTTGACGCTTCCCCAGTCGTAGGGATAGCCGTCTTCGACGCGGCGCGGGTGGCGAGCGAGTTGTCGCGCACTCGCGGCCGTCCGTCTCGAGGTCGGTCCTTTGTGGGCAAACACGACCGGGTACCCGCCGTTGGACAAGTACATCCCCGGCGTGCTGGTGTCGGGTTCGCCGGAACCGTCGACGTAGGTCACGCCTCCCCGTCGGCGGTAACCTCCCCCCTCATACCAGTCCGTGACGTCGCCGAACTCCTCGCGGATGTAGGTCTCCAGGCGGGGTGCGAGCCAGTCGTCGCCGTCGGCAATCAGCCAGCCACCTACCTCGAGGACATCCCAGGCTACGTCGACGATTTCAGCGGTCGTCTCGAAGTCGTGCGTCTCGTACTCGACGCCGAAGGCACCTTGTCGGCCAGGTCGTGCCCAGGCATCGTCGAGACAGACGACCGCCGCGCTCTCCTCATCGAGCGAGCGCAGCTCGGCCAGCGCGTCACCGATTCGATATCGCTCACTACCGTCGCTGTGCTGATCGATCACCGAGCACCACCCCCCGCATGCGGGGTGGGGGTGTCGGGCCCCCAGTGGCGTTCGGAGAGCTGCAACTGCACCGGATCGACGAGGTGCTCGACTGCCCGCGCGTCGACGCGGCTCAGGTGCTCGGTGTTCATCTGTCAAGCCCTCGCAGTTTCCAGGCACGCTCGGTCCCCTGGACGTTCGTGAGCTGTTGCAGATAGCCACGACTCCGCAGCTTCCCCAGGACGCGCCGCTCGACGACCTCCTGACCCTTCGCCAGCCGCGTGCTCAACTCTGATGTCGCAATGTCGTGGGGCACGACCCCGGCGTAGTTCGAGAGGCCGACGAGCGTCAGATACGCCTCACGCAGTTCGTCGTCGGTCGGCGGTGCGAGCGGCGCGGCGTGCTCGTCGCCACTCCCGAGCATCCGGCGCATGGCACTCCGCAGCGCGTCCGACCGATTGCTGTACTCCTCGCTGGTCTCGACAAGCGCGTCGAAGCGCTCGACCAGTTCGGCGCCGGCGCGAAATTTGACCTGCTGGGGGCGATCGCCTTCACCGTCGTGAATCTGCTTACTCATCGTTCCCTCCAGATCACATCGCGGGCGTTTCGCCCGCCGTCGGCTGCAACTAAGGTGGTCTGTTCAGTGCGCCCTTCCACGGCGTCGAGGACGGATTCGGAGAGGGCGTAGGGCACCTTTGCCCGCTTTGCGGGGTCGCGGACCTTGTCGCCCATATCGTCCTGCCAAGCATCTCGTGCGTTCCCTTGGCCGCCGTGGGCTTGGTCGGTGTTGTTGTTGTTGTGGCAGTCATCTCCGTAGGAACACGAGAGGTATGAGAATCCCGTCGGGTGCTCTCCCCACAGGTCGGTGGGTTTCATCCAGTTTTTGCCGTACTGGCAGTACGTGACGCGCCCGGTCGGTTCTCCAATGACCCGCCGGAGATAGCCCTGTGGGTTCTCTAGAATCCAGTAATCCGGCGAAAGCGCGTATATCAGCCCGAGTGTGTGATAGACGAGAGCGACCGACTCGCGGGCACTCTCGGTCTGTGGTTCGCCGTCGACGAACCGCTCGTACCGACTCGCTGCCAGCGAGAAGTCCGTACATGGCGGGCTGGCGAGGATGACCAACAGGTCCCACTCGCCGATGAGGGCGAGCAGGTCCTCGGGCCGAAGGTTGAGTACGTCGGCCTGGAGGTCCGGCTCGAAACGAGCCTCTATATCGACGGTGTAGACCTCCCAATCTGGAGCGTCTTCGAAGGCGGAGGAGAAGCCGCCGAGACCGGCGAACAGGTCCAAGCAGACCTTTCGGTCAATGCCGTCACTCGACATCTTCATACCCCCATTCGTGTCCGTTGGTGCACTGCATCCAACATCCGACACCCTGGATGCCCTGCGCCGACCCGCGATTGCCACACTCGGGACAAGTACTTCGGACTCGGCTGGCCCAACTCCGCTCGATACCGTCCGAGTTACTCATCGTCTGATCCCTCCGTTCTCGGGCGCAGATACCACGTAAGACCGCACCCCTGGGTACACCAGCCCACGTCAGGACCGTTCTCTCTCGGCTCTACGTCAAGCGGTTCTCCACAACTATCACAGCGTGGCGTCTCTCCGGTCCCATGTCCGGCATAGCAATGACCGCTCATGCAACCACCCCATGAGTGGTACTAGCACACCGGGGGTGTGGTACTAGGGGGCGGCCCGATGCCGTGTGGCGATTCACTCCACGAATCGCAACATGGGTACCACCCCCTCCCCCGGTGCGCGGAAGACTCGCGTCCGTGCCCGTGCCCCCGCGTGAGTATACGAAGCCCTCGCAATCGACGCGAACACCGATCATGCCTCACCACCCCCCGCATGCGGGGTGGGGGTGTGTGCCTTCTCACGAGCCCGCCGTAGCAGGTTCCCTACGGTCCCCGGCGCACGGCCGGTCCTGCGGGCGTACTCCCGAACACCGACGTGGGCGAGTTCGCAGGTGAGGAAGGCGTCTAACTCGGCGGCTGTGAGCCCATCGAGCTGATCCCGATCGGGACGATCGTGGTCGAACCGCAGCCACTCGGGGGGCGTGCGATACTCCCGACCGGTTTGCTGATGCGTCACAGCGATTGCGCCGGTACACCAGCGCCACCAACAACTCGCCACGTGGGCACACCAGTCTCGATAGTGCCAGCCGTCACAGCTACAGCGCGCTCGCAGCGTCGCGCCGTCGAGCACGAACACGACGCGGTGGGGATCACCCTCTGAGAGCCACACAACGCGCTCAGCGTCGGTGATCGGCCCGCCCTGATCGGCCTCGATCTGTGCCCGCTCCCAGCTCGTCGAGAGGGTCCACTCCTCGGGGAATTCGAGTGGTGAAGCGACTGGCTGGGTATCGGATGACTCCGCCGTCTGCCACTCAGGGGTGGTCGTACTCACGCGCACCACCCCCGAGAACCACCGCTACGTGTCAGCAGACCCTGGAAAAAGCCCAAAGCCGGTATGGGCCGGCGCAGATTCGAACTGCGGTTACGGCCACCCGAAGGCCGAAGGATACCAAGCTACCCCACCGGCCCGCAGGTGAGAGGTGGCCGTCGGCAGGTTTAACCATTGCGAAACTCCGGTAGTGGATCGACCTGCCGTGTCCGACGACCGATCACGTCCGGGTGTATATCAGTACGTCTTCGCAAAGTAGGCGGTTTCGACGGTCACCTCGCCGCAGATCGCACACTCGTCGTGGATCGGTTCCTCGTCGCGATCCAGCGGCACCATCACGATCTCGGCGGCGACGGCGTCTTTGATCGGCTGCTCGCAGGCTTCGTCGCCACACCAGCCGGCCTTGACGTAGCCGCCGTGCTGGCCGATCGTGCCGAGGATCTCCTCGCGGCTCTCCGCTTCCCGAATACCGGCCTCTAGATTCTCCTCGGCGGCCGCGTACAGCTTCGCGTAGACGGTGTCGAGGTGCTCCTCGACGGTCGCGCCGATCCCCTCGCAGTCGACGGCCTCGCTCTCGCCGTCGGGCCGGTGGACGAGCGTCGCTGTCCCCTCCTCGACCTCGGCGGGGCCGACCTCGATCCGCAGCGGGACGCCTTTCAGCTCCCACTCGTTGTACTTGAACCCGGGGTTGCGGTTCTCCCGGTCGTCGAGGTGGACGCGCACGCCGGCGTCGGCGAGCGCCGATTCGAGGTCGTCAGCGTACGCCATGACGTCCTCGCGGGTGTCCTCCTGCCAGATGGGGACGATGACGACCTGCGTCTCGGCGAGCGTTGGCGGGAGCACGAGCCCCTGGTCGTCGCTGTGGGTCATGATCAGCGCCCCCAGCGCCCGCCAGGAGACCCCCCAGGAGGTCGTGTGGGCCGTCTGGTCGGCCTCGTCCTCGTCGACGTAGGTGATGTCGAACGCCTCCGCGAACGAGGTGCCGAGGTGGTGAGAGGTGCCGCCCTGGACGCTCTTGCCGTCGGGCATCAGCGCCTCCACCGTGGTGGTTGTGTGCGCGCCGGGGAACTTGTCGTGGGGCGGCTTGCGCCCCCGCAAGACCGGCATCGCGAGCACGTCCTCGTAGAGGCGCACGTACTGTTCGAGGCGGGTCATCGTCTCCTCCCAGGCGCCCTCCCAGTCGTGGTGGGCGGTGTGACCCTCCTGCCAGAGGAACTCCTTCGTCCGGAAGAACGGCTTGGTCTCTGTGGCCTCCCACCGGACAACAGAGCACCACTGGTTCAGCCGCATCGGAAGGTCCCGGTGCGAGCGGACCCACTGTGACATGAACGGCGCGATGATCGACTCGCTGGTCGGCCGGACTGCCAGGCCCTCGTCGAGTTCGTCGTAGCCGCCCTGGGTCACCCACGCCACCTCGGGATCGAACCCTTCGACGACATCTTTCTCGCGTTCGAGGTAGCTCTCCGGGATAAAGAGCGGGAAGTAGGCGTTCTGGACGCCCGTGTCTTTGAACCAGCCGTCGAGGTAGTCCTGCATGCGCTCCCAGATAGCGTACCCGCGCGGCCGGGTGACGATGAACCCGCCCATCGGTGCGTAGTCGGCGAGTTCCGCCTTCTGGACGACCTCGGCGTACCACTCACCCGTGCTGTATTCCTTCGACTCGGTGATCCCGAGTTCCTGGTCTGACTGCTCGCTCATACTGCCCTGTGAACCGTCCACGGATAAACAAACTCCGTTTGTCCGACGAGTACGCCCGGGTGTACAGCAATCGATTGCTCTTTAATCCCAGCGCCAGATTGACTCCATATGAGCGAGGACTCCGGGCACCGGGAGTTCGGCGAGGTGCCGGACCAGTACGACCCGCACGCAGTCGAGGACCGCATCTTCGAGTACTGGGACGAGGTCGACGCCTACGAGCGGACGGTCGACCACCGCGCCGGCGAGGAGACGTACTTCTTCGTCGACGGCCCGCCGTACACGTCGGGGTCGGCCCATATGGGCACGACCTGGAACAAGACCCTCAAGGACGCCTACATCCGGTACAAGCGGATGCAGGGCTACGACGTCACCGACCGGCCGGGCTACGACATGCACGGCCTCCCCATCGAGACCCGCGTCGAGGAGAACCTCGGCTTCGAGAACAAGAAAGACATCGAGGAGTACGGCGAACAGAACTTCATCGAGGACTGCCGGGAGTACGCCGAGGAGCAACTGGAGGGCCTCCAGGAGGACTTCAACTCCTTTGGCGTCTGGATGGACTGGGACGACCCCTACAAGACGGTCACCCCCGAGTACATGGAGGCGGCCTGGTGGGGCTTTGCCAACGCCCACGACCGCGGCCTCGTCGAACAGGGCAAACGATCCATCAGCCAGTGCCCGCGCTGTGAGACCGCAATCGCCAAAAACGAGGTCGAGTTCGAGAGCGTTCACGACCCCTCCATCTACGTCAAATTCCCGCTGCAGGACCGCGAGGGATCACTGGTCATCTGGACCACTACGCCCTGGACCATCCCCGCCAACACGTTCGTCGCCGTCGACGGCGACGGTGAGTACGTCGGCGTCCGCGCCGAGGACGACGGGGAGGAAGAACTGCTGTACGTCGCCGAGCCGAAAGTCGAGGACGTCCTGGGTGAGGGGCGCTACGACGACTACGAGGTCGTCGAGGAACTGTCGGGGGAAGAAATGGTCGGCTGGTCGTACGAACACCCCTTCGCCGACAGCGTCGACCACCCCGGCGGCGATGGCGCATTCGAAGTGTACACTGCCGAGTACGTCGAGACGGGGGGCGACGGGACGGGCCTCGTCCACTCCGCGCCCGGCCACGGCGAGGAGGACTTCACCCGCGGGTCGGAGCTGGGCCTCGACATCTTCTGCCCGGTCGGGCCCGACGGCGTGTTCGACGAACGCGCCGGCCCCTACGCCGGGTCGTTCGTCCGCGACGCCAACGACGACATCGTCGCCGACCTCGACGACGCGGGCGACATGCTCGCCAGCGGCCACCTCGATCACGACTACGGCCACTGCTGGCGCTGCGATACCGGGATCGTCCAGATCGTCACCGACCAGTGGTTCATCACCGTGACGGACATCAAGGAGGACCTGCTCGCGAACATCGAGGATAGCGAGTGGTATCCACAGGAGGCCCGCGACAGCCGTTTCACGGACTTCGTCGAGAACTCGCCGGACTGGAACGTCTCCCGGCAGCGCTACTGGGGCATCCCGATCCCGATCTGGCTGCCGTCCGAAACCGAGGACGGCGAAAGCGAGGCGCAAAGCGCCTCGGACAACTCGAGCGGGCAGACCCCGCGAGAACCGATCCAGTGGAGCGGCGACATGGACGACGCCATCGTGATCGGCACGCGCGAGGAACTCGCCGACCGCGTCGACCAGGAGATCGATCCCGACAGCGTCGACCTGCACAAGGGCACCGTCGACGATCTGACGATCACCGAGGACCGCACCGACGCGGCGGACGCCGCGGAGGAGGCCGTCGTCTACGAGCGCGTCCCCGACGTGTTCGACGTCTGGCTGGACTCCTCGGTCGCCTCGTGGGGCACGCTTGACTACCCCGAAAACGAGGAGCGCTTCGAGGAGCTGTGGCCCGCCGACCTCATCATGGAGGCTCACGACCAGACGCGGGGCTGGTTCTGGTCGCAGCTCGGCATGGGGACGACGGCGCTCGATCAAATTCCTTACGAGCGGGTGTTGATGCACGGCCACGCGCTGATGCCCGACGGGCGCGCGATGTCCAAGTCCAAGGACATCCTGATCGACCCCCACGAGGTGATCGAAAAGCACGGCGTCGACCCGATGCGCGGGTTCCTGCTGTCGGTCACGCCCCAGGAGGACGACATGCGCTTCTCCTGGGAGGGCGTCGGCACGGTGTCGCGGGACCTCAACATCCTCTGGAACGTGTTCCGGTTCCCGCTGCCGTACATGGAACTGGACGGGTTCGAGCCCGGGGAGGCCGACCCCGCGAGCGTCGCGGGCGACCTGGAGACGGTCGACGAGTGGCTGCTGGCCCGCTACAACAGCGTCGTCGCCGGGATGACCGAGCACTGGGAGGCGTTCCGCCAGGACAAGGCCCTCGAACTCCTGCGGGAGTTCATCGTCGAGGATCTCTCGCGGTTCTACGTCCAGGTGGTCCGCGAGCGGATGTGGGCCGAGGAGGACAACCCCTCGAAGCTGGCGGCCTACCACACGCTTGCGCACGTCCTGGAGGGGATCGTCCGCCTGCTCGCGCCGTACACGCCGCTTGTCGCCGACGAGATCTACACGACGCTGGTCGGCGACGCCGGCTACGAGACGGTCCACATGTGCGACTGGCCCGAGGCCGACGACCGGTGGCTCGACGAGACGCTCGAAACCGACATCGGCCTCCTGCGGGCGGTGGAGGAGGCGGGCTCGAACGCCCGCCAGCAGGCCGAACGGAAACTGCGCTGGCCCGTCCCGGAGGTCGTTGTCGCCGCCGACGACGACCGCACCGTCGAGGCGGTCCGCCGCCACCGCCGCCTGCTCGCCGACCGGCTGAACGCCGAGGCGATCGGCATTGTCGGGCCGGGAGAGGAGTGGGGCAAACTCCGTTACAGCGCCGAAGCCGACATGAGCAAACTCGGCCCCACGTTCGGCGACCGCGCCGGAGAGGTGATGCAGGCGATGAACGAGGCGCGCCTGCCGGAGCCGACGCTGTCGGTGCTGGAAGACGCGCTGGAGGACGTCCTCGATGCCGGCGACGACCTGACCGCGGAGATGGTCGAGTTCGTCACCGAGACGCCCGCCGAGGTCAGCGCCGCACCCATCGACAGGGACGGCGAAGAGCACGGCGTCGTCTACGTCGACACCTCGCTCACGGAGGAAATCGAAAGCGAAGGATACGCCCGCGAGGTGATCCGCCGGATCCAGGAGATGCGCAAGGACCTCGAACTCGACATCGAGGCCGAGATCCGGGTCGACCTCTCGATCGACGACGACCGCGTCGCCGACCTCGTGGGGCGCCACGAGGACCTGATTGCCCGCGAGGTCCGGGCGGAGGGCTTTGGCGACGTCGAAGACGGCCACCGCCGCGAGTGGGAGGTCGAGGGCGTCGGGATGGAAATCGCCATCGAACCGCTCGCCGAAGCGACCGCCTGATCGCGCTCCGTCGAGAGTTCTCTCACACCATGATTCGGGGATTCGACGACCAGGAGCCGACCGTCGCCTCGGAGACACTCGTGGCTGGAACGCCCGCAGAACCCATCCGCGAGGGGCTCGACCGCGACGGCGATTTCTTCGAGACTGCCGCACACTACACCGAACGCGTCGAAGGACTCACAGGGAGTAAGTGATGAGCGACAACGGATCGACGGGTCGAACTGGGGAACGTCTCGACAGGCGACGGTTTCTGCTGGGGGTCACCTCGGCCGCGACGGTGGCGCTGTCCGGGTGTTCGGGCGACGACGAAGAGGACGACAAAGCGGAGCCGGCTGACTCGACAGGGGGCAACGGGAGTTCGGACGGGCAATCGGACGACGGGTCGGAGTCGAACGGGCAGTCAGCGGAAAACGGCGAGACGGACGACCTGCTGGTTACCTTCGAGCATCCGGATCGGGTGGCCGTCGACGGGCCGTTCGGGATGACGATCGGCGGGCTGCCGCCGAACGAGCGGGTCGACGTCCGATGGGGCGAATCCGATCGGGTCGCGACGACCACCGCGACCGTCGAGACGGACGCCGAGGGGACCGTCGACCTCACGGACGCCACGGTCGTCGACGGGGACGTTCCGGCCGACCTCGACGTGCCGCTGTCCGTGGCGCTGATCCAGTTCACCGAGGATCAGACGTTCGGCTTCAGGAAGTCGGGTGCGGACTCGCTGGCGTACGGCGTCGACGTGGACGGCGAGGAAGTGGGGCGAACGGAGCTGACGCGCGTGTATCCGCCGGGGACGCCGGCTATCGACCTCCAGGAGGCGCACGAGACGCTCGTGGGGCCCGTGTTCGAGCCGGTCGGCCGCGAGCAGGGGCCTGGCGTAATCGTGTTGCACGGCTCGGGTGGTTCGCCGTCGACGGGCGTCGCGGCTCAACTCGCCCTCAACGGGTACACGGCGCTTGCGTTGCACTACTTCGACGGCCCCGGGTTGCCCCAGGATCTGGTCGAGGTGCCACTGGAGTACGTCGGGACGGCGATCGACTGGCTGCTCGACTACGAGACGACGACCGGCGAGCAGGCCGGGTTGCTGGGATACTCGAAGGGTGGCGAACTCTCCTTGCTCGCGGGGAGCCAGTACGAGGACGTCGGGGCGGTCGTCTCGATCGCGGGCAGCGGCGTGGTGTGGGCTGGCTTCGACGGCCGCGGACTCCCGGAGACTTCCTCGTGGTCGCTGGACGGCGATCCCGTCCCGTACGTTCCGTACGCACGGGACGGCTGGAACGAATCGGTCCTCCAGGGGTACCAGAACTCCTTCGACGAAGCCACCGACGAGGAGCTCGAGGCGGCGACGATCCCCGTCGAGGAGATCGACGGCCGGGTGCTGCTCGTCACCGGCGGAGACGACCAGCTCTGGGATACCGAACGGTTCCACGGGGTCGCGGCGGACCGACTGACTGGCGCCGATGGATCCGACTTCGAGCACCTGGTGTACGACGGCGCCGGTCACGGGATCGCCCCACCGTACTACCCCATCCGCCGGACGCTCGACTCCCCGTACGGGCCGCTCGGCGGGACGCTCGAAGCCAACGCCGAAGCCTCACACGGGCACTGGCCACACGTTCTGGAGTCGCTCGGCACGCTCGGGCCGGACGAGGGCTGATTCCACAGCCGTCTCATAGTGATTATTGTGACTGTTTACCGGGTCGACCGCACGCAGTCATGCGGTCGATCCCGTAACGACTCACAACAATCACTATCAGTCCGCACTACCGGGGGAGTCGACGGTCGCGAACCGGTCGAGGTTCTCCACCTCGGGGACGCGCTCGTAGGGGCGATCGACGACGATGTCACCGGCCCGGCCGCTCCCGAGGCCCGGAATGGCGGTGAGTTCGTCCATCGAGGCGCTGTTGACGTCGAGCGGATAGGGGACGCCGGTCACCGAGCGGTAGCCGTGGTCGGTAACCGCCACGTCGATCACCTCGCCCAGCGGGCGCTCGCCGGGCACCGCGACCAGCAGGGGGTACGTCCCCAGCTGGCGGCCGAACGTCTTGCCGTCCTGGTGGTATTCGAGGTGGACGTCTTCGAGCACCGTCCCGGGCGGCGCCACCCGCTTCAGCATCGGGTTGTCGATCTCCTCGCGGACCTCCCGTTTGTACTGCTTGAAGAGTTTTTTGTGCTCGTGGGCAATTTCCGCGCCGGTGTCGGACATCTCGGTGCCTTCGAAGGACATTACTTGGCGGATGTTGACCCGGCGGAGGATCAGGCCGGCGTCGTAGACGCGCTGGAGAAACCGACGGTTGTGATCGAACGTCTCCTCGCTCTCGCCCTGCAGGCCGTGGACGAGGTTGATGCCAGGCAGGAGTTTCGGGAGTCCGTTTGCGGGATCTTCTCCCGGGCGCCAGCCGGCCTCCTCGTTGACGATCTTCACCGCGCGGAAACACTCCTCGGCGGTGACGTTGAGGTTGTTCTGCTCCTGGACGACCGGGTCGGCGGATTCGAGGCCGAACGCTGCGGTGTCGCCGGGGGTGTTGTGTTCGGCGATAATCCGGATTCCCTCCCTGGATTTCTCGGGCCACTCGACGACCGTGATCGGGTTCATGTTGTCCAGGTGTAACGTCGAGAGATCCGGCACGGCCTCGCGGATGCCGCCGTACAGCTCCCGGAGTGCGTCGGGGTTGGGGGCTTCACCGTCGCCGCCGTACGCGAGAATATCAGCCTGGCGGCCAAGCCGGAAATCGGTAACACCGTGCTCCGCGAGAGCGGCCACCTCACCGACGACTGAGTCGGGCGAGCGGAAGCTCGGATCAGCGCCGTACAGCGGCTCCGTGCAAAAGGAGCAGCGGTAGGGACAGCCCCGCGAGGTCTCCATCTCGGCGATCAAGTACTCCGGGTGATTGGGGTGGTGTTCGACGACGAACGCGCCCCTCCGGGCCCAGCGCGTAATCTCGTCGTTGTCGCGCATCCGGTCGCCAAAGCCCTCCAGGCCGCCGTGGACGAGGTCGTAGGCCGCCGCCTCGACGTCGCCCTTCGCGACGAAGTCGTAGTCGAGGTCGTCGCGCTCGGTCTCCTGGGCGCCGGCGTTCTCCTCGCCGACGCCAAAGCGGACCGGTCCGCCCATCAGCGTCGTCCCGTCCGCGGTCCAGGCAAGCCGTTTGACCTCGTCGGGTTCCGCGGGTGTGCCGCCGACGTACTTGCCCGGGACGGTCATGCCGCCGACGTAGATCATGAGGTCGGCGTCCTCGACGTCGCCCCAGCGCCGGCGCTCCTCACGGAGGCCGTCGATGGTGTGGTACGTGATCCGCGCTTCGGGCACCCCGGCGTCGACCAGCGCGCCGGCGACGTAGCGCGGATACGTCGAGATGTACGGCGGTACGCCGAAGTGTGCCGGCTCGTCGACGTAGCCGTCGACGATGGTGACCGAGAGCTCCGCGGGGTCCGCAGTCATACGCCTCCGTAGACGCTGGATCCCTAAAAACGCTCGCGGGTTACATAACCGTTACTGCATCCGGTATTATTCAGTAGTATTCAACAATATTCGGTAACACAACGTTTATCCATATGTATTGCATATGGCAATGTATGGGAGATCGATACGAAATTGACGGCGAGGAGATCGTCGAACGAGAGGTCAAACCGTTCGGGACCGGTGGCGCACACGTCACTGCCCCAAAAGACTGGATCGGAGCAAAGGTAAAACTCGTGCGGACATCGCCACCTGCTGAGGACAAATGACCCAACTCACCGAACAGTTTCACATGCCCGACGAGTATCACGAGGCGTGCGACCGCCTCACTACGCTCGTCGAAACACACACCCAGCGACTTCTCACCGACGAATACTGGGACGACACCCACCTTGACGCTCTTGACACCCATTCCGGCCATTCATACACCTACATCCGCGACGACGACCACGACGCCTTCGAGGGTGTCGAGGAGTATCTGTATAGCCGCTTCAAGCGATGTGTCTACCACCGCGTCACGCACGTTCTCGACGCACACACCGACGAGTACGACGCCTTCCGGTTCGTCACCGACACCGTGGCAGAGCGGAAAATCCGCCGCATTGGCTGGCACCGCCTCCGAACGCGACTGTTCGATGATGACGACTCACCGTATATCGAGTGGCGAATCCTCGAAAGCGTCGTAGCCCAACTCAACGACTACTACGACCGTCACGGACGCTTCCCCGATTCGTACACCGATCTCGTGGATTGTCCCGATCCGAACGGAACACTCCCGTATGCACCCGACAAAGGCGACTATCATATCCATGATCTGTCGGTCGATGAGGGCGAGTTAGTCGTAACGCTCAACGCGCCAGATTCGCTCTCGCCGGAGAGTCATTACGACTGGACCGACCACGAGCTTCGGTTCCCTGTCCACTCACGATTTCAGGGGATGATTACATCCGGCGACATGGAAGCCCCCACACTCCACGCAAGCGAGTACGGCTACACGCTGGATGTACCCGTCGTCGTGCCCGAAACCGAGTGTGACACCGTAGATGGGCGAGTCTTGGCTGTCGATCTCGGCGTGAAAAAGCAAGTCACTGCCGTCTCGGTCGAGCAGAACGGCGACGAGCTGACACAGGGTGGGCCACCGCAGTTTCTCGACCATCCGGCGAAAGCGAAACTGTTCCGGCTGAAAGCCGACGCCGAAGGTATCAATGACCGCCTCGCGGAACTCAGGAGACAGGGGAAGACACATACCGACCGATTCGATCACTTGTTGTCGGAGTTTCGTAAGACACGCCGCAAAGAGCGCCGGTTGCGTGAGCACATCCAGCACGACATTGCGAACGAACTCGTCCGGTCGGCCGCCGACTCCGGCTGTGAACGGATCGTTTTCGAGTCGCTGGGGCAACTCGACAGCGGCGAAACGAGTAGTGCTGTCGCGTGGTCGATTTCGTCGTGGGCGCGCGGCGAACTGCTCGATCTCGTTGCGTACAAGGCTGAATTGCTCGGTATCGGCGTGGAGACGGTGAATCCGTGGGGTACGTCGCGGTACTGTCCGCGGTGTGGTGAGCGTGGCCGGACGGTGAACGCGCCGGACGACCACACGGAGTGTCGCCACGGCGGGCATTTTCACTGTCCCGAGTGTGGCTACGAGTGCGACCGGGACATGGTGGGCGCACTCAACGTCGGCAGAAAACACCTTGCTGACACGAAGATGGAAGCGGCGAATCCTGTCGCCTACACGGAGGCAGGAAATCACGCCAGCTTTCCATCACCATCAGGTGCCCGTTCTGCTGGCGTTCAGTCCACGACCGACCAACAGGATGCGGCGAGCGGTCGTCAGACCCACCTCTCTCAACTCCGTGTCACGCCGCTCATTTTGAAGCGTGATGAGAGAGAATCGGGTGGACTGCACCAAAATCAGGGGAGGAAGACGGGCCTGCGGAGGCCCAGCGGTAGTGTGACACGGTACGTTCTCGCTCGTACTACCGAATGCAGTTGACTACTACCAAATCCTACTGAAAATCAGAACGGTTGGGACTACTTTGCACTGTTGTCGTCGGAAGGTTCTGCCCGAAGAAAGCACTCGAAAGCAGAGACTGGAACTCATACTGATTGTTGTGACCCGTTACCGCCGGGTACTCCTCAGACGCCAGTTTCGGGTCGTGAAACCGCCGCTATTGCGATGTGGTGGTGAAAATAATCACAACAATCAGTATCATAGTGATTATTGTGACTGTTTACCGGGTCAACCGCACGCAGTCGTGCGGTCGATCCCGTAACGACTCACAATAATCACTATCAGTCGCGTTTACGCTTCGATGGCGTCGGCGGCCTGCTCGGAGACGTCGCGGATCTGGGCCTGCACGTCCTCGATCTGGTCCTGCAGTTCGTCGACCTGCTCGCCGACCTGGGCCGTCGCCTCGACGGACTGGGTCTCGATCTCCTCGTGGGCGTCGAGGAGGAGATCGTACTGCTCCTCCAGCGCGGCGAGGAACTCGTCGCTGAGCTCGGACTGGGTGTCGATGCCGCCCTCGTACTCCGTCAGGAAGGTGTCGAAGGCGTCACTGTGGGTTTCGAGCAGCTCGTCGTAGCTCTCGTCGACCAGCTCGCGGAGTTCGTCGGTCGCGCCCGCGGCGCCGGGGACGTTCCCCTCCCAGGCGTCGAGCACGGAGTGGAACGCTTCCTGCTGGAGTTCGACGACCTTGCGCTGGGTCGACTCCGTCGCTTCGAGGCTGTCGAGTGTCGCCTCGTTGAGCCGCTGCTGGAATTCGACGCTCTGCTGGAGCGCCTGGTGGCTGCCTTCGACTGCCTGTCGCTGCAGCTCGAACGTCGCTTCGATGGGTGTCGTGTAGTCGGTCATTGTCGTTCTGTCTCTACGTACACCCCCCATGTGTATAAAGCTGTCGTCTATTACCATCTGATGCCATTCATTACCAACAACGCAGATTGCCAACAACGCAGGTTGTTTCACCCGGAGTCCTGCTGACCGACCAGAGAGGAGATTGGTTTGCACGGAGAAAAGAGCGATCTGCGCCGCTCTTGCCCGCTAAAATTCTCCTCCGATGATGGTAATAAAAAATTTTATATATCTGGGCTTAGCGGGTGGGAGTATGCCGAAGGATGGCAAGGGCAGTGATACCAGACCTGTCTCACGACGCGACGTACTGAAAACGACCAGCGGCGCGATCGCGGCGGGCGTTGTTGCCGGAACGGCAGCGGCGACGGCGGACGGACGCGTCGAAGTCAACGTCGGCTTTTCGAGCGAGGGGGGCGCTCAGGCGGCACGCGACGCGGCCGTTAACACCAAACGGGAGTTCAAGTTCGACGCGATGACAATCGAGGTACCAAAAGAGCGGGTTGACGCCCTGAAGAACAACCCGAACATCCGGTACGTCGAGGAGAACGGCGAGATGCACGCGCTGGCCCAGTCGACGCCCTACGGGATCGAGACGGTCGGCGCCGACGCCGCGATCAGCGAGGGCGAGACCGGCGACGGCGCCGACATCGCGGTGATCGATACGGGGATCGACGCGACTCACGAGGACCTCAAAGCCCACCTCGGGGAGGGCTGGGCAGCGAGCGCCGCGGCCTGTCAGGACGACTGCAACGGCGGCTTCTACTGTGACCCGAACGGCATCAGCAGCTGTAACACCGAGTGGGACGACGACAACGACCACGGCACCCACTGCGCCGGCACGGTCGGTGCGATCGACAACGACACCGGCGTCGTCGGCGTCGCCCCGGACGTGACGCTGCACGCCGTGAAGGTGCTTGACTGCTGTGGCAGCGGCTCCTACGACGACATCGCGGCCGGCATCGAATGGGCCGCCGACCAGGGGTACGGCGTCGGCAGCATGAGCCTCGGGGGCGACGCCTCCTCGGTCGTCAAGGACGCCTGCGTGTACGCACGCGACCGTGGAATGCTGCTGGTCGCTGCGGCGGGTAACTCCGGCCCGTGCTCGGACTGTGTCAGCTATCCGGCCGCCTACGACGAGTGTATCGCAGTCAGTGCGACCGACGAGAACGACGATCTGGCCGACTTCTCCTCGACCGGGCCGGAGGTCGAGCTCGCCGCACCCGGCGTGGACGTGCGCTCGACTATCCCCCGGAGCGACTACACGAAGTTCAGCGGGACCTCGATGGCCTGCCCGCACGTGGCGGGTGCCGGTGCGCAGCTGATGGCTAATGGCAACAGCGCTTCCGAGGCCCGCCAGCAACTCAACGAGACCGCCGAGGACGTCGGCCTCTCGAGCAACGAACAGGGCAACGGCCGCCTCGACGTCGCTGCCGCGCTCGGGATCGACGACGGCAGCGGCGAGGGCCCCGCCGAACTCTCCGTCTCGACCGGCGACGCGACGAACGTCGGCGAGACATCGGCGACGCTGAACGGCAGCCTGGACGGCCTCGGCGGCGCCGACAGCGCCGACGTGTACTTCGAGTGGGGCCAGTCCGGCGGCGACCTCTCGAACGTCACCAGCGCGAAGACGCGCTCCTCGACTGGCTCGTTCAGCGACGACATCTCCGGGCTCTCCTCGGACACCACCTACGAGTACCGCGCGGTCGCCGACGCCAGCGACGGCTCGTCGGTCACCGGCAGCACCCGGTCGTTCACCACCGACAGCGGCAGTTCCTGCTTCATCACGACGGCGACTGCCGACGAGACGCGCACGCTGAACTCGCTGCGCCGCTTCCGTGACGAGTCGATGTCGGCGACGCCGGTCGGCCGCGGTATGGTCGGGCTGTACTACCGGATCAGTCCGCCGATCGCCGAGACCCTGGAGCGCTACCCCGAGAGCCGGACCGCAAACACCACCCGGTCGATCGTCCAGGCCTGTGCGGACATCTCCGACGAGCAGGACGGGACAGATTCGCGGCTCGAGAGCGCCTTCCTCGGCGTCGTGCTCACGCAGCTGTACATCGTGGGCATCCTCACGGCCGCGTTCGGCCACGCCGGCATCCGGATGAAAGAACTGCTGGAGTGACGACTGCGAACGAATCGACCGCGGATCGACGACTGCACATGCGGATCATTTTTCCGCTGGCACCCCCTGATAGTGATTGTTGTGACTCTACTGGGCGACAGACCGATGTGACCGCAGCCCCAATTAGCGCTGATGGCGAGTGACTCAGACGACCGGTCCTCGGCCGCCCTGAGCACCGAAGAGCGACGCTGGCTCGAGCGCGTTCGCGCAGCCGGGTCACTCTCACAGCTCCGGGAGATCACAGGCACCGACACCGATCACGACGCCTACATCGAGGCAAAGCCGACCTGGGAGCGGCTCCGGGGCCGCGAACTCGGCGAGCCCACGCCGTCCGAGGGGCTGCCGGGCGACCGGGTCGTCGTCGACGGCCAGCCGTTCCACGTCCACGGCGTCACCCACGCCGACGCCGAGCCCGAACGGGAGTTTCTCCGGACCCACGTGAGCCAGTTCCTCGATGGGAACGCTGAGGTGCACTGCGAACAGGGGATCCGGCCGATGTACCTCGAGGATTTCGATGGGGTCTCCGAGGCTGACGACTACCGGTGGGCGATGCACCACTGTCGGCAGCTGGACATCAGCTCGCACATCGACGGCCTCATCGAGGAGACGTTCGACGAGGAGTCCCACAGCGTCACCGGGAACATCCGCTCGGCCGCCTCGCAGTTCCGCGAGGTGACCTATTCGCTCATCGAGTCGGGCGCCGACGTGTACGGCAAGACGTTCGCGGCCGCACTCGGCGACACCGCCTCGACGTTCCTGATGGACCACGAGCACCTCGCGACTGGCGAGGATTTCACCTCTCACGAACTGTCGAAAGCCGCCGCGGAGAACCCCGAGAAACTGGTCGAACTCCAGTACTACTACAAGTGTGCTTTCCTCCCACAGCCGCTGGAGCGCGAGTGGCTCCGGCGCCACGACCACGAACTGGAGCTGTTCACTCACGCCCGCAACGAACGCATCGCGGCCTGGGCGCTGTATCACACCGACGATGCCCCCGTCCACCTGATCGTCGGCGCCGCCCACCAGCCCGGCGTCTGCTACTATCTGCGGGCATACCGCGACGACGAGTGGGACTACGGCGAGTTCGAACTGGTCCCCTGATCCCGGTCGTTGTCCCCACCGGGCCGGTCCAGGACGACCGACCGTAGCGCTCCCTCCCTCCGTGTGTCGATTATGTGTCCCCTGGCCCGTTCGTTTCCAAAGTTCTTTGGCTTTCCCGCCGTTAGCCGGGGGTGATGGACGAAGCCGCGGCGACGCGTCGGGCAGCACTTGACGCCGTCGACGACGTTGAACCCGACCGGCTACACGAGCGGATCACCAAACACGTGCAGGCCGGATCGATGGTCCCCGGCGTGCTGACGATTCTGAGCGTCCGCGCCGTCACCGGCGGGGCGACGGGGGGCGCCAGCGCCGGCGACGATACCCTGCTGGACGCCGTCGAGCGGCGGGCAGCAGGGGTCCAGCTGATCTACGACGGCCTCCGGCTCACCCGACAGCTCTCCCACGACGAGCCCTGGACAACGGGCCACAAGGAGGCCGGCGACCTCGACGTTCTGGTCGCCGACGTCCTGGTCGCACGAGGCTTCTATCTCCTCTCGCGGACGACGGCAGCCGACACCGCTGTCGAGACGGTCCGAGCCTTCGGCCACGACCAGACCGTCCGCGAAACCCACGATGTCCCCGAACTGGACCGCAACCTCGAAGCCGACGTAGTCCGGCTGGCGATCGTCGCCGGCGCCGGCCTCCGTGAGAGGGCACTCTCGCCGGGCGTCACCGAACTCGCAGCGACGCTCGCGGGCGAGTTCGAGACCGACGCCGATGCGGGGTTCAACGACGTCGAGCGCCTCGAAATGGAGACAATCGTCGACCGACTGGCCGCAGTCACGCCGGACACCGGGGTCGACGAGGGGCTCACCACGTCAGTAGACGATTAAATCGAAACGTTCAAAATCAGTTCGGGGCTACGCTTTGGTGCGCGCCTGGGTAGCTTAGCGGTAAAGCGCGTCCTTGGTAAGGACGAGACCCCGGATTCAAATTCCGGCCTAGGCTCTCTCTGGGCTGTTTTTCCGGTCGTCAGCGTTTAATCCGCGAGTGACAAATCATGCTTGCCAAAGAACGCGACCCCGGGTATCGACTGAATCGTCTCACAACCGATTATTCGGAAGGTAGAGGGCTCGGATTACCACGCCTTGTATCATCACGACTAAAATCCATTTTGGCTCCGAGCTATCACTAGTTGAGAAAGCTGTTCAAGATGTAGGGCGCATATCTGTCACAATAGAGGATCGTACTCAGCGCCCTCAGGATCTCATTCGTTAGTAAATCACAGACTCTCACGAAAAATTCATTACGAATCACAATCAATTCTAAGTTGAGGTGACGTATGATGGCGTTACCAACTGACCCAACCAGCTCATGGCTTTCCGGCACCGGCAGTCAATCACGTCTGTTCGGCACCGGTTCGGACGACTACGAACTCTACGAACAGGACGGCGAGTTCGTCCTCAGCGTCGAAATGCCAGGGTTCGAGCGCGATGACATTGAGGTCGGTTGGTACGAAGGGCGTCTAACAGTCGCGGCTGAACACGAGGACAACCGCCGTGATCAAACGCGGACCTACCGTCGGTCCTTCCGAATGCCAAAGC
>PXRK01000003.1 GCA_003021015.1 Halobacteriales archaeon QS_4_66_20
AGCGGACGTGTGCTGGCTGATTGTTGGGGCGAGGCGACACAGGGGAGGACTGCCAGTATGCGCGGTGTAAATCAAGGAACCGCACTCAGCCCGTTTCAACCCAACTTCGAGTTTTCACGTACGTACAGCCACCAGTATAAGCTTCCCGAACTCGCGGCGAAGCCTTGTGATCGATCTATGGAAACGACGTTGAACGGAAAATCGCGGACAGGATCAGTTCCCAGATGGGGCCGGGGCGTACCATGATTGTTTTTAGCCGGGGACGCGAACAGGGAGCAACATGGGTCAGTCCGAACTCGGGGAGTACACAGACGACGGGATGGACTCGGACCGTCCCGCCGGCGCCGAGGCGCAGGCAGTCGCGGGCGGGGACAGCGACGGCGCGCCCGCAACCGCGACCGACAACAAGCTGTTCGAGGAGGTCGCCGACACCGTCGAACTCGCCGTGATGCAGGTTGACTACACCGTCGAGGGCAGCGGCGACGACGAGTACCCGGTCATCCACGCGTTCGGCCGCACCGGCGACGGCGACCCAGTCCACGTCCGCATCCTCGAGTTCCGCCCGTACTTCTACGCCCCCGCAGCGAACGTCACGGAGGGCCGACTCGCGGAGTATCCCCGGATCACCGGCTACGAGGAGACCGACGAGAACGGCGACCCATACGAGTCGATCCGCGGGGAGCGTCTAGTGAAGATCTTCGGCCAGACGCCCCGCGACGTCGGCCAGATCCGCGACGAGTTCGACCACTACGAGGCGGACATCCTGTTCCCCAACCGCTTTCTGATCGACAAGGACGTGACAAGCGGGATCCGCGTCCCGGCGCGCGACGCGACCGGCGAGGCCGGGGACGCTGGGGACGGCACGCGCACGCTCCGCGTCCACCACGAGGAGGTCCAACCAGTCGACGTCGACGCCGAACCCCGGGTCAACACCTTCGACATCGAGGTCGACGACCGCTCGGGCTTCCCCGAGGAAGGCGAGGAGCAGATCATCTGCATCGCCAGCCACGACTCCTACCGCGACGAGTACGTCCTCTGGCTGTACGACCCGCCCGAGGGGGAAACGCCCCCCGGGTCCATCGACGACTACGAGCCGATCGACGCCGACAACGCCGACGCCGACATCCGCTCGTTCGAGACCGAGGAGGCGATGCTCGCGGCGTTCCTGGACTACATCGAGAAGACCGATCCAGACGTCGCGACCGGCTGGAACTTCACCGACTTCGACGCGCCGTACCTGATCGACCGCCTCGAACGGCTGGAGGCGGGCACCGACCACGACCTGAACCCGGACCGCCTCTCGCGGGTCGACGAGGTCTGGCGCAGCGACTGGCAGGGCCCCAACGTCAAGGGCCGGGTGATGTTCGACCTGCTGTACGCCTACCAGCGCACGAAGTTCACCGAACTCGAATCGTACCGCCTGGAGGACGTCGGCCAGCGCGAACTCGGCATCGGGAAGGAGCGCTACGCCGGCGACATCGGCGACCTCTGGGAGGACAACCCCGAGCGCCTGCTGGAGTACAACCTCAGAGACGTCGAACTCTGCGTGGAACTGGACCGCGAACAGGGCATCGTCGCCTTCTGGAACGAGGTCCGCCAGTTCGTCGGCTGTAAACTCGAAGACGCCACCACGCCCGGCGACGCCGTCGACATGTACGTGCTGCACAAACTCCACGGCGAGTACGCCCTCCCCTCGAAGGGCCAGCAGGAGGGCGAGGAGTACGAGGGCGGCGCCGTGTTCGACCCGATCACTGGCGTCCGCGAGAACGTCAGCGTGCTGGACCTCAAATGTTTCAGTGCCGATACTGATATTCTCACGCCTAACGGCTCGAAGAGTATCACTGACATCGGCGTTGGTGACCAAGTCTACACGCTGAATCCGGAAACGTTCGAGTGTGAGGTGAAACCGGTCGCCGAGACACACGCGTACGAGAACAAGTTTGGCGAACTTCACCACCTCAGTGGTAACACACACGATTTCAAGGTCACCGAAAATCACCGGTTCCTCGTCTCGAAAGAACGTGGGTGGGACGACCAGAATCCCTCAGACTTTGATTTTGCCGAGTATCGTGACCTCATAGAGAGTGAACGCTACGCGTTTCCGCAACACGAACCAGTAGAAGGGAGCAATCCTGAGACGTTCGAACTGATCGACGAAGTGGATACTGGAACGGTAGCTATATACTGTGATCAGGACCTGCGCTGGTTCCGCAATCGAATGCCTGAGGTCGTCGAGGACAGACTCGAACTCGTTCACGGGTCATCAGCGGCAATGGGTATTCAGAAGCGTGTCGGAAAATATCTCGTTCCAGTCGAGTTGTATCGTGAACATCGGTCGGTTATTGAAGAACACGCCGACGGTGTGTTCCTGAAATACGGGCCGGGTCACATGGAAACACCACTGATGTTCGATATGGCTGATTGGCTCGAGTTCCTCGGGTGGTTTGTCACCGAAGGGAGCCTCGATCAACAGAGCGGGCGGCTCACACTCCACCAGAGCGATGAGACGGGTCGAGAAGCAATCTGCGGCCTTCTCGACCAGATGGAACTCAACTACAGCACCGACGAGCGTGGAATCAACATCTCGAGTCAGTATCTCGTCGAGTGGCTCGAAGCCAACTGTGGTGACGGATATGACAACAAACACCTGCCTGAGTGGGTATTTGACCTCGATGGGGAGCTCTTGGCAGTCCTGCTGAACACGATGATTCGTGGTGACGGCGGTCGCACGGACTCCGGACTCGGGAAGTTCTGGACGAAGAGTGACCATCTCAAGGACGATATCGTCGACATCGCAGTACGTTGTGGAGAAAAACCGACTGTCACCCAGCAATCAGACGGAACGTGGTACGTTTCGATTGGGAAGCGCGGGTCCTTCAACAAATCGACGAATGCGACGGTCGAGGACCACGATGGCAACGTCTATTGTCTCACCGCCGAGGACAACCACGTCGTGCTAGCAGGTCGAAACGGTCACTACCAGTGGGTCGGACAGTCCCTCTACCCAATGTGCATGGTGACGATCAACGCCTCGCCCGAGACGAAAGTCGATCCCCAGCAGTACGACGGGGAGACCTACCGGGCGCCCAACGGGACGCGCTTCCGGAAGGAACCCGACGGCGTCATCCGGGAAATGGTCGACGAACTGCTCGCGGAGCGTGAACAGAAGAAATCCCTCCGTGATGACCACGACCCAAAGGAGCAGGCTTACGAACAATACGATCGACAACAGCAAGCTGTCAAGGTAATTATGAATTCTTTATATGGGGTGTTGGGATGGGACCGGTTCAGGTTGTACGATCGGGAGATGGGAGCAGCAGTCACAGCAACGGGACGGGGAGTTATCGAGTACACTGAGGAAGTAGTCAACGATCATGGACACGAAGTTATATATGGTGATACGGATTCTGTCATGTTGGAGATTGGAAATATATCATCGCCCGACCTACCAGGGGAAGTACCGAGTGATATACGGGAAACGTATCCAGAAATGAGTCGCGAGGAAGTACAGACACTGTATGCAACTGTTAACAGAGGGTTCGAACTCGAGGAGATGATCAACGAATCGTACGGCCGGTTCGCCGAAGAGGAGCTCAACGCCAGTGAACACCGTTTCGAAATCGAGTGCGAAAAACTATATCGCCGGTTCTTCCAGGCGGGGAGAAAAAAGCGGTACGCAGGTTTGAAAATTTGGCTCCAGTAACGATGAGCAGCTTCATCTGTCCCGTTGGAGATTGTGAAAAACAGTTGTCGAGACTCCAGGTCATGCACTTTCGATCTGCACATGACTGTGAGCCTGTCGAATGGGTCAACTCAGAGTACGGTTCCGAAATTCGGGAACAATATGCTTCCGGGTCCGGATCGTATACTATTGCAGAGAAATACGAGTGGTTGTCTTCAGATATGGTGTGTGAACTCGTTGAGACGCGATCTCGTAGCGAAGCTCTCGAGGGAGAGAACAATCCGATGAAGCGTGACGACATCGCGTCGCAGTTTAGCGGTGAGAATAATCCAGCAAAACGACCGGAAGTCCGAGAAAAACTAAGAAAATCAGCTAGGGGGAACACGCACTCTAAACAGACGAAGGAAAAAATATCCAGAAAGAACAGTGGCAACGTGGTGAGTGAAGCACATCGAGAGAAAATATCAGAGGCTGCTTCGAACAGGGATACATCGTACATGCAGACCGAGGAGTACAGTCAGGCCCTTTCTGAGAGTTTGAAAGGACGAGAGCCGACCTATCCGACCCCACGGAATGTGGTTGAGTTGTCACACATCGTGCGGTCAAGCTGGGAGGAAAAAATAGCCATGATGCTGGTAGAAAATGAGATCCCGTACATATACGAGAAAGAGTTTCAATTATCTGTTGGATCGTACTATGTCGACTTTGTCATTGATACGATTGGTGTCGAAATCAAAGGATTTTCTACGGAGCGATCTATCAAGAAAGCCAAGTCTTTCATGGAGGAGTTCCCTACGTACACTTACGTGGTTGTGGGTGATGAGATGCCCTGTAACATCCACATTCCCTGGGATAAGCGGTCAGAGCTACTGGAGGTTCTGAACGATGAGTAAGGAGTTGCCGGGAACGTTTCTGAATCCACCGGAGGTCGACATCACCGGCTTCGAGTACCAGCGCTCGGACATCGCACCGATCACCAAGGAGGTGCAGTTGCGGGTGATCGAGATGATCGTGAAAGGCGAGGACGTCGAGGAGATCGAGGAGTACGTCCACGACATCATCGAGGGGTTTCAGGAGGGCGAGGTCGACCCCGAGCAGATCGGCATCCCCGGGGGGATCGGCAAGCGCCTGGACAACTACGACACCGACACCGCGCAGGTGCGCGGAGCGAAGTACGCCAACCTCCTGCTGGGCACGAACTTCCAGCGCGGCTCGAAACCCAAGCGGCTGTACATCGACCGCGTGCACGCGGACTTCTTCGAGCGCATCGAGGCCGAGCGCGGCGCGGAACTGGAAAACGACCCCGTCTACCAGGAATTCCGCAAGGACCCCGACGTGATCTGCTTCGAGTACGCCGACCAGCTCCCCGAGGAGTTCGAGATCGACTGGGAGAAGATGCTCGACAAAACGCTGAAAGGACCGATCGCGCGGATCCTGGAGGGGCTCGACATCTCCTGGGAGGAAGTGAAGTCGGGCCAGGAGCAGACCGGCCTCGGGCAGTTCACCTGACGGTGGCAGCCGACGGCTACAACGAGTCGGTGTCGACGCGGGGGTCGAGCGCCGTGTACAGCAGGTCCTGCAGGATGTTGCCGGCGACGCCCAGCGAGACGAACACCATCGCGCCGCCCATGAGGATCGGGAGGTCCTGGGTCCAGACGGCGTTGTAGAACAGCGAGCCGATGCCGTCGATGGCGAACACCGCCTCCACGACGAACACGGACAGCGCGATCAGCGCCAGCGTCTCCGCGAACAGCAGCGAGACCAGCGGCACCGCTGCGTTGCGCACCACGTGCCGTGCCACGGCCAACTGCCCGCCGCCTTTGGCGCGGACGAGTTTCGTCAGGTCGTCGGCGTAGTACTGCATCGAGAACGCCCGCGAATAGCTGACGATCGCCGCCATGAGCGTCGTCGCCACAAGCAGTATCGGCAGGACGTGCTCGTACAGCAACGGCCAGTCCGCGACGGCGATGGAGGGCGTGCCCTGTCCCTGGCCCGTCAGGAACACCGGCTGGAAGATGAATGCTGCCGTCGCCGAACTCATCAGCAGCATCGCGCCGAGCCAGAAGTTCGGGACCCCCATCAGGAGGTACGTCCAGCTGCGGGTCGCTCCCTCGCCGTGGGCGCTGCTGTGCATCCCGGTCACGAGCCCGATCGCCAGCCCGAGCACCGTCGCGAGCACGATCGCCGGCAACACGTACGCGGCGGTCCGGGCCGTCCCGGACAGCACCATCGACAGCGCCTCGCGGCCGTGTTCGAACGACTCGCCCCACTGGAGGGTGAACATGTTCCCCATCCAGTCGACGTACAGTTCGTCCATCGGCTTGTCCAGCCCGCGCTCGGCGAGGTACGCCTGCTCTGCTGCCTCGACGTCCTCCTGGTCGGTCGTCGGACTCCGGGCAATACCCGCGAGCTGCTGGCCGAGATGCCAGTTCCGGGTGCCGACGAGCAGCAGGAAGATCCCGGAGAGAACCGCCCAGATGGTGAGGACGCCGAGTGCGATGCGCTTGACCAGGAGTCTGGCGATGCTCACGGGGACTCACCCCGGGGCGTGCAGGTGGAGGGCATGACAAAAACCCTGTTTCGTGCCGTTTCGTTTCAATGTTTCGCCTCCAGGGCATACCCGCCTGAACCGCAGCGAGAATCCCCAGTACCGAACCCTCTTTGACATCCTCCCCGCGCTGAAGCGCGAGGTTTCGCGCCTGCTCATCACATAAAAACCACAACATTTAATCCGCAGTGGGCAGGTTCTCATAACCGGTTACGGTCCCCTCATGACAGAACCCCCACGAGACGAGCCCTCCAGCGGTAGTACCGCCGACTCGTCCGGGAGCGCTGCGTTCGAAGAGATCGACTGGGAGCAGGTCGACGACTCGCGGCGATGGCGCTCCGCCGAACGGATCGCCCTGGTCGTCGGACTGCTCGTCGTCCTCGCGGCGTGCTACTACTTCCAGACGTACAGACGAACGAACCTGTTCTGGCAGTGGTCGATCGGCAACGAGGACTGGCTACTGATGCTCGCGGCCGTGATTCTCGTCGCCTACGGCCTGGTCCCGCTCGCCAGGAACCCGTCCAGCCTCCGGCGCACCCTCGGCCGCCTCAGGCGACGGGTGCCGACGGCGTTGAGCCTCCTGTTTCTCTCGGTGTTGCTCGGCATCTCGCTGTGGGCGATGCTGCGCGGCTTCGAGCCCTCGCTGGGCTCGCCGGGCGAGGGCTGGACCGTCGACACGTTCCAGCCGCCCGTCGGGACCACGGTGAGCTACGATTTCACCGGGAAGGACTGCGTCGGCGAACTCACTGGCGACCAGTTCGACTTCGACCGCAACCGACAGTGCCATGGTACCTGGGAGTACCCGCTCGGCACGGACAACTGGGGCTACGACATGCGCGAGCTGTTGATCGCGGGCGCCCAGCCGTTCGCGTACCTCTCGCTGGTGACGCTGGGTCTGATCGTGCCGCTCGCGACCGCCGTCGGCATGAGCGCGGGCTACTTCGGCGGCCGCGTCGACGACCTGCTGATGGCGTACGTCGACGTCCAACTGAGCGTCCCGGCGATCCTCATCTACATGGTCGCGTACATGTTCGTGTTCAACTCGCTGGCGTGGCTGCTGGTCGCGTTCGGGCTGCTGTCCTGGGGCGGCATCGCGCGGATCGTCCGCAGCGAGACACTCCAGCGAAGCGAGGAGGGGTACGTCCTCGCCGCCCAGTCGATCGGCGCGCCGAACTGGTACATCCTCAGACGCCACCTCTTTCCCAACATTACCAACACTGTCGTCCCCGCAACGTTTCACCTGATCGCTATCCTCGTGCTGACGGAGGCCGGCCTCGCCTTCATCGGCTTTCACACCTCCTTCCAGTCATGGGGGATGACCATCTCCGAGGGCGTGTTCTACGGCCGCACGCAGGGCTGGTGGAACTCGTTGCTTCCGGCGGTGGCGCTCGCGCTGACGGTCGGAGCGCTCAAGGTCGCCGGCGACGGGTTCAGGGACGTCCTCGATCCGCGAGGTGACCGATGACGACAGACGACCCCACTGCCGGCGGGGATCCGCTCCTGTCCGTCGAGGGCCTGCACACCCACATCCCGACTCCGGACGGCACGGTCCGGGCCGTCGACGGCGTGACCTTCGATATCGAGGCCGGCGAGACCGTCTGCCTGGTCGGCGAGAGCGGCAGCGGCAAGACCCTCACCTGCGACTCGATCGTCCAGCTACTCCCCGCACCGGACACCGACCTCTTCGGCGAGGCCGTCTTCGACGGGGAGAACGTCGTCACGATGGACGAAAAGCGGATGCAGTCGATCCGGGGCAACCGGATCGCCTACGTGTTCCAGAACGCCCAGAGCGCGCTCGACCCAGTGTACGCGATCGGCGACCAGATCACGGAGGCGATGGCGTTCCACGACGACGTGAGCGACGCCAAGGCGCGGGAGCGCGCAGTCGACCTGCTCAGGGAAGTCGGCCTCTCCCGGCCGGAGGAGCGCGTCGAGCAGTATCCCCACGGGCTCTCCGACGGGATGTGCCAGCGGGCCGCAATCGCCATCGCGCTCGCCGCGGAGCCGGACCTGCTGATCGCCGACGAGCCGACGAGCGCGCTCGACGTGACGATCCAGGCCCGGATCATCGAACTGCTCGAGCGCATCCAGTCCGAGCGGGACCTCTCGATGCTTTTGGTCACCCACGACCTGCGGGTCGTCTCCGCGCTGGCCGACCGCGTGGTCGTGCTGTTCGACGGAACCGTCGTCGAGCGCGGGCCGCTGGAAAGCCTGTACGCGGAGCCCGGCCACCCGTACACGCAGGCGCTGTTCCGGAGCTTCACCGGTGAGCGCGGGCGGGCGGACGTCACCAACGCCGCGCCCCCGCCGGACGGCTGCCGGTTCCGCAACGAGTGTCCGCACGCAGTCGACGCGTGTGCGGGCGACCCACCCTTGTTCCGGCAGATCGGTGACGACCCCAGTCACGAGGCCGCCTGCGTGTTCCACGCCCCGGAGCACGACCGATCGACGGTGATGGCCGACGCGCCGCAGTTCGGCGACACAGCCACGGAGGAGAGCGATGACTGAGAACCCGCTGCTCGAAGTCGAGGACCTGGAGAAACACTACCCGATCACCGAGGGGCTGCTCCGCCGGAAGGTCGGGACGGTCCGGGCCGTCGACGGCGTCAGCTTCGCGGTCCAGTCGGGCGAGGCGTTCGGGCTGGTCGGCGAATCCGGCTGCGGGAAGTCGACGACCGCACACTCGCTGCTCCGCCTAGAGGAGCCGACCGGCGGCGACGTGCTGTTCGACGGCGAGGACATCCTCGCGTACGGCACCGACGAACTCCGGCGGTTCCGCCGCCGTGCACAGCTCGTGTTACAGGACCCCAACTCGGCGTTCAATCCCCGGCAGACCGTCGGCGACGCCGTGGCAGAGCCGCTCCGCGTCCACGGGCTCGACGACGCCGAGACCCGTCGCCGCGTCGTCGAGGACGCACTCGAACGCGTCGGCCTCGACGGGGCGGACGCCGACAGCTACCCCCACGAGTTCTCCGGCGGCGAGAAACAGCGCATCTCCATCGCGCGGGCGCTGGTGCTCAACCCCGACCTGATCGTCGCCGACGAGCCGGTGAGCGCGCTCGACGGCCGGACGAAGGCGGACGTGCTCGACCTGCTCGACGATCTCCAGAACGAGTTCGACCTCTCGGTGCTGCTGATCAGCCACGACATCGACATGGTGCGGCGGTTCTGCGACCGGATCGGCGTCATGTACCTCGGACAGATCGTCGAACAGGGACCGACGGCCGACGTGATCGAGAACCCGCTCCACCCCTACACGCAGATGCTGATCTCCTCGGTGCCCTCGCTGGACCCCCACGCCTCGTCGGCGACCGTCGAGACACCCTCGAACGAACTGCCCGACGCCTCCAACGTGCCGTCGGGCTGTCGGTTCCACCCCCGGTGTCCGGCGATCATCCCGCCGGCGGACGTCACGCTGTCCCGCGAGCAGTGGCTCGACGTTGTCTCGTTGCGCTTCTATCTCGAAGACGACTGGGCGGACGCCGCGGCCGCCCGCCAGTCGCTGCCCGTGACGCCAACGAACGGCGACTCGCCGACGGACACCGCCGATCGGGTGCGGCTGGCGTTCGACCTGCCAGCGACCCTGCCGGACGAGGGCGTCGAGGACGCCGTCACCGGTGCGATCGACGCCCTCGAAACTGACGACTTGGAGGCGGCCCGACAGCGGCTCGCGGAGGCGATCACCAGCGTCTGTGAGCGCGAGTCGCCGGAACTCACAGACGAGCACGCCTCCAGGCCCGTCGCCTGCCACCGGTACGATCCCGACAAGCCCGGCGATCGGGAAACCGGCATCGAGCACTCGATCGGCGGGGATTGATCCGTCCCGACCGGCCTCTCATACGGTCGTGCGTGATTATTTTCAGCACCGGGTCCCAATATCGGCGGTTTCGCGGTCTGGAACGCCCAATGCGTGACTCTATAGCGGTAAAGAGTCACGCACGACCGTATCATACGGGCTGCTGCGAGCAGATACCGCCGCGGACTCCCAAGAGTCCAGTATCAGTCCCGCCACTGGTCGTGCATCTGCGCTCCGAACTCGACGACGTCCGCTGGCGTTATCTCCGGGATGTCCAGGTCTTCTTTGTCCGTCAGTCCAGTGTGCTCCGTGAAATCGATTTTGGCGGTCGCGTTCGTGTCCCGGAACAGCAGGCGGAGCGTCCGCTCCCCGAACCGGCCCGCGCGTTCCCCTTGAGAAATGACAGCCGCATCGTCCCCGATCTCGGATTCGATATCCAGCTGTTCCGTCATCAGTTTGATACTTCGGTCGAGATCCCCCTCGTACACTTCCGTCGCAGCCGCTTCGTCGTCGTGGACCTCGGCACATACGTGCAAGTCGAACGTAAACCCTTCGCCCTCCCGTTGGAAGGTGTTGCACGTTCCGGTGATCTGGGCGTTCGTCTCCTCCCAGTCCTCCGAGTCCAGATCCTCGAGCGTAAGCAGCAACTCCTCGGCGTCCTTTTCGATGGGATCGGTACCGCCCTCGCTCGTCGTCAGGTCCTCCTCGCTGGTCCCGCTATCGCCGTCGGTGTCGCCGTCGTCATCCGAACTACCGCCATCGGAACTGCCGTCGCTGCCCTGCCCCGGCTGTTGATCGGGCCCGCCGCCGCCGTCTTCCTGGGCCCACCCACAGCCTGCGAGTGGCACCGACAGGAGCGCCGCAAGTACTGCCCGTCGGTTCACCGCCGCTCACCGCCGTACGATGTTCCGTCCGCGAGCAATTGACGCCCGCTTTCTCCCGAACTGCCTGACAACCACGCCAACGGTTGCCTGGTCAAGTCCTGCATTTTCCCGAACACTCGACCTCGTCGTGCTTATATGCTTAGATAGCCCAAAACACATTTTCAGTTTCCCGGCGAATCGGGCCGGATTTTCAGCAACTATACAAAATTGTTTTTTCTATTCACGAAATCCGCTCGTGGGAATGCGAAAGTATTATAGACGAGACGCACCACTTTTCGGGTGACCTAAGAACCACTATGGCTCAACTCAGTATTCAGAACCTGCACGCGGAAGTCGCAGAGGAGAACGGCGAACAGATCCTCCGCGGCGTGGACTTGGAGGTCGCGAGCGGCGAGATCCACGCCCTGATGGGACCGAACGGGAGCGGGAAGTCGACACTCGCGAAGATCATCGCGGGCCACCCGGCGTACCGCGTCACCGAGGGCTCGGTCACGCTGCACCTCGACGGCGACGAGTTCGACGAGGAGATCCCCGCGGACATGCGCGAGTGGGACCTGCTCGACCTCGAACCGAACGAGCGCGCCGCGCTTGGCATCTTCCTGGGCTTCCAGTACCCGGCCGAGATCGAGGGCGTCACGATGGTGAACTTCCTGCGAACGGCGCTGAACGCCAAGCTCGAGGAGCGCGAGGAGCTGTTCGAGGACGAAGCGGAGGAGGACGAGGAAGACGAGGGCGAGGGGTACGAGACGTCGCCGATGGAAGGCCCCGCCGACGAGGGCGAGATCGGCGTCGCGGAGTTCCAGGGGATCCTCCAGGAGAAGATGGAGCTGCTCGACATGGACGAGAAGTTCGCGAGCCGCTACCTCAACGCCGGCTTCTCCGGCGGCGAGAAGAAGCAGAACGAGGTGCTGCAGGCCGCAGTGCTCGAGCCCGAGATCACCGTTCTCGACGAGATCGACTCCGGGCTCGATATCGACCGTCTGCAGGAAGTCTCCGACGGGATCAACGCCCTCCGCGACGAGCAGGGCGCCGGCATCCTGCAGATCACCCACTACCAGCGGATCCTCGACTACGTCGAACCCGACCACGTCCACGTGATGCTCGAGGGCGAGATCGCCAAGAGCGGCGGCCCCGAACTCGCAAAGCAGCTCGAGGACGAGGGCTACGAATGGGTCCGCGAGGAAGCCTACGAGGCGGCCTGAGGTGATCCCATGAGTTCCGAACAAGACCACCTCAAAGAGACTGACACGGAGGCCCGCTTCGAATTTAAAAAAGAGGAGAGCTCCGCCTTCCAGACCGAGAAGGGCCTCACCGAGGAGACCGTCCGCCTCATCTCCGAGGACAAAAACGAGCCCGACTGGATGCTCGAACGCCGGCTCCGGGCACTCGAGCTGTTCCAGGAGATGCCGATGCCGACCGACTGGCCCGGCCAGCCCGACCTCTCGGAGGTCGACATCGACGAAATTGTCCCCTACATCCGGCCGGACATCGAGACGCGGGGCGGCGCCGACGACTGGGAGGACCTCCCCGAAGAAATCCAGGACACCTTCGACAAACTCGGCATTCCCGAAGCCGAGAAAAATGCGCTCTCGGGTGTTGGCGCCCAGTACGAGTCCGAGATCGTCTACCAGAACATGAAAGAACAGTGGGAGGACAAAGGCGTCATCTTCTGTGACATGGACCGCGCGGTCCAGGAACACGAAGACCTCCTCAAAGAGCACTTCATGACGACCTGCGTTCCCCCAAGCGACAACAAGTTCGCCGCCCTGCACGGCGCCATCTGGTCCGGCGGCTCGTTCGTCTACGTGCCCGAAGATACGACCGTCGAAATGCCCGTCCAGGCGTACTTCCGGATGAACAGCGAGGGCATGGGCCAGTTCGAACACACGCTGATCATCGCCGAGGAGAACTCCG
>PXRK01000004.1 GCA_003021015.1 Halobacteriales archaeon QS_4_66_20
CGTTCGAGGTGACCGTCAGTCACCTGCTCGACGCCGCCATCCACGGCGAGGTCGACGACCTCGACGGCGTGACCGAGAACGTCATCGTCGGCAAGCCGATCAAGCTCGGCACCGGCGATGTCGACCTCCGGATGAGTTCGGGCGAGCGCCAGGCCGACTGACATGGCGATCAGGCTCTCGGACGAGGCCCGACAGCTCGCGGCCCTGTTCGAATCGGAGACCGAAGCAACCGTCCGCGACTGCGTGATCGACGACGACCACGGGCGCGTGCTGTTGCTGATAAAGCCGGGCGAGATGGCACAGGCGATCGGCCCGGCCGGCGAGCACGTCTCCCGCGTCGAGGACCGGGTCGGCAAGCCGATCAAACTCGTCGAGGACGCCGAGACTCCCGAGGTGTTCGTCGCGAACGCGCTGGCGCCGGCCGCGGTGTACAACGTCACGATCAGCGAGAACGACGACCGGGTGGCGTACGTCGAAGTCGACGACGCCGACCGCGGCGCTGCCATCGGCGACGGTGGCGAGAACATCGACGCCGCGCGCCTGCTCGCGTCGCGGCACTTCGGCGTCGACGACGTCGAACTGACCTGATAGTGATTGTTGTGACTCGTTACCGCCGGGTATTCGTCAGATTCTAGTTTCGAGGCGTGAAACCGCCGTTAGTGCGATGTAGTGGCGAAAATAATCACAACAATCACTATGAGAAGCAGGGTTACTGTCTCACCGGAACTTCTTCGGAGACGACCTCGACGAACTTCTCGGGGTATTCGACGTGCGGGAGCAGTTTCGCCCTGTCGAAGACGATCAGCCCCGTGTCCGCCATCTCGGCGACCGCGCGGCCCCGACTCGTACTCGACGACGTCCTCGGCGATGTTTTCGGGGTCGTAGTAGCCGTGGTCCGCGTTGAAGTACCGGATCGAGGGCTTGCTCGCGAGCAGGTTGAACAGCCCCTCGCCGACGACCGGCGAGCGAAACAGCGCCCGGAGCCAGACCTGCCGGCGACCCATCGAGGTGTCGGTGGGGCAGATCAACACCAGGGAGGCGACGTCAATCTGCCGGGCTGCCGTGGCGACGTGGGCGCCCGCCAGCGAGGATCCGACGACGATCGGTGCGTCGTCCGTGAGGTCTTCGATGGCGTCCTCGACAAACGTGGAGTACAGCGAGGCGGAGTACAGCAGCGGCGGCCGGTCGGAGTGACCGAAACCGGGGAGGTCCGGCGCGATGACGTGGTACTGCTCGGCCAGGCGGTCGGCCACCCGGGAGAACTCGTGGTTCGACGACGCCGCGCTGATCCCGTGGAACAACAGCACGTCGTCGTCCGCCGGGTCACCGAGTTCGGCGTAGGTGACGTCGAACCCCCGCCAGCGGTACGTCCCCTGGTCCCCCTCGAGGAACGGGTCGAACTCCCCTGCGCGCGATCTGAGCGCACGGTTCGCCAGCGCAGTCGCGCCGACTGTCCCGACTGCTGCGCCGAGTACGTTCCGCAGCTTCATACCTGTACAGAACACCTACCGCCCCTTAAGGGGTTTGCCGGCGTTCGCAATCGCGGCCTGCGACCGCCCCGCCGGCGACAGGCCGACCAGTGCCGATTGTGCTCCCCGCAGAGAATGTAGAAATCGGGCAGGAAATTTATAAATTAGTAGCTATTTAGTCACAGTATGGACGCAGAGAAAAACGAACGTTTAGGGACGAGTGATATGATTGAGGACTTTCCAGCGATACGACTCGACTGCGCAATCGACGAGAGCAGCGATCCGCCGGAGGTTACGATTTTCGATCCGGACGGCGATCACGCCGCCTCGGCGTGGATCACGGCCGCGGGCGACGCCGTCGTCAGCGTCGAACAGATCCAGTAGTGTTACTCGCGGCGCTCCGAGAGACACTCTTCGATTGGTCCGACGACGTCGTCGGCCACGGCGTAGGGGTCCGTCTCGCGCTCTCGCACCTGCTTGACGAACGAATCGATGCCCCCGCGGTGCTCGATTTCGGCTGCCAACAACTCGTTGACGTCCTCGCGAACCAGCGTGCGGATCTCCTCGGCGTAGCGGGCGCGTCGCTGTTTCTCCCGCTCTCCGGAGCGGTCCAGATACGCCCGGTGGTCCGCGAGCACGTCGAGGAGTTCCTCGACGCCTTCACCGCGGTCGGCCACCGTCTCGACGATAGTCGGCTCCCAGCCCGCTGTTTCGGTGCCGTCGTCCTCCCCATGAACGTCGCCAGCAGCGTCAGCGCCGTGGTGGCCGACGGTGCGCGGCAGGCCGCCGTCCCGGTAGTCGAGCATCTCGCGGAGTTCCTGAACCGTCCGGTTCGCGCCGTCGAGGTCGGCCTTGTTGACGACGAACACGTCCCCGATCTCGAGGATACCGGCCTTCAGCATCTGGACATCGTCGCCGCTGCCCGGCGGGACCAGCACCGTCACCGTGTCGGCGGTCTTGACGATGTCGATCTCGTTCTGGCCGGCGCCGACCGTCTCGATGATGATCCGGTCCTTGCCGAACGCGTCGAGCGCCTTCACCGCGTCGGTCGTGGCCGTCGAGAGCCCGCCGAGAGACCCGCGGGCGGACATCGAGCGGAAGAACACGTCCATGTCGCCGACGTTCGACCCCATGCGGATCCTGTCGCCCAGGACTGCGCCGCCGGTGAACGGCGAGGAGGGGTCAATGGCGATGACGCCGACCGTCTCCCCGCGCTCGCGGTAGGTTGCGGCCATCTTGTCGACGAGCGTCGACTTCCCCGATCCGGGCGACCCGGTGACGCCGACGACCGACGCGTCGCCGGTGTGCTGGTGGAGTTGCGAGACGAGTTCCCGGTAGCCGGGTTGGCGGTTTTCGATCTTCGTGATGACCCGCGCGAGCGCCCTGTGTTTGCCCGCCAGCAGGTCCTCGATGAGCGGGTTCACGCTGTCGTCCCCCGGTCCGTTGCTCCCGTCGCTGTCCGGGGACCCCGTGCGGTGCTCCGCGTCATCCCCCTGGCTGCGTTCCTGCATGGCATCACTCTCGCTCGGGGGCGTTCTCGCGGACGAACTCGATCATCTCCGCCATCGACGCGCCGGGCCCGAACACCTCGGCGACGCCCAGCTCCTTGAGTTCCTCCTCGTCCTCGTCGGGGATGATCCCGCCGACGATCACGAGCGTGTCGTCGAAGGCGTCGTACTCCGTGAGCCCGTCGATGATCTCGGGAATCAGTGTGTCGTGGGCGCCCGAGAGAATCGAGATTCCCAGGATGTCGACGTCCTCCTGGACGGCAGCCTGGACGATCTCCTCGGGGGCGCGGTGCAGCCCCGAGTAGATCACCTCGAACCCGGCGTCCCTGAACGCACGCGAGATGACGTGTGCGCCGCGATCGTGGCCGTCGAGGCCGACCTTGGCGACGAGACACCGGATCGTCCGCTGTTCCTGGTTGACACTCATGACCGTACATACTCGCGGTTTACGCTTGGTTTTTTCGATGGTTGCCCCGGCGAGACGAAATTTAGAACAGGGTCCGGAACGGATGGGGAGGCATGGTTACCGCAAGCGCACCGGGGAAAGTGTACCTTTTCGGGGAGCACGCCGTGGTGTACGGGGAGCCGGCGGTCCCGTGTGCGATCGAACGCAGGGCACAGGTGACGGCCTCGCACCGGGACAGCGGCCTGCGCGTCCACGCGGGCGACCTCACCATCGACGGGTTCACCGTCGAGTACGAGGGGAGCGCGTCCGAACGGCCGGACGTCGACATCGAGGACTCGCTGGTCGAGGCCGGGATCAGCTACGTCAACGAAGCCATCGAGCAGGCCAGGGACGCCGCAGACGCGCCCGACGCCGGGTTCGACGTCACCGTCGACAGCGAGATCCCGCTCGGTGCGGGACTGGGCTCGTCGGCGGCCGTCACCGTCGCCGCTATCGACGCCGCGACGCGGGAACTCGGGGTCGAGCTATCACCCGAGGAGATCGCCGACCGGGCCTACCGGGTCGAGCACTCCGTCCAGGACGGCCAGGCGTCCCGGGCCGACACGTTCTGTTCGGCGATGGGCGGCGCCGTCCGCGTCGAGGGGGACGACTGCCGGACGATCGAAGCGCCGGACCTGCCGTTCGTGATCGGCTACGACGGCGGCGCGGGCGACACGGGCGCGCTCGTCGCCGGCGTGTGCGACCTGCGCGAGGAGTACGAGTTCGCCGCCGACACCGTCGAAGCGATCGGCGACGTGGTGCGCCGCGGCGAGGCGGCGCTCGCAGCGGAGCGCGTCGATGAACTCGGCCAGTTGATGAACTTCAACCACGGCCTGCTCTCGGCACTGGGCGTCTCCTCGCGCTCGCTCGACGCGATGGTGTGGGCCGCCCGCGACGCCGGCGCGACCGGCGCGAAACTGACCGGCGCGGGCGGCGGGGGTTGCATCGTCGCACTGGACGACACCCCCGAAACCACGAGCGCACTGAACTACACCCCCGGCTGCGAGGACACGTTCCGGGCCGAACTCGACACCGTGGGCGTCCGCCTGGAGGAGTGAGATGGTCACTGTGCTGAAACTCGGCGGGAGCGCGATCACGGAAAAGGACTCGCCCGAGACCGTCGACCGCGATGCGATCGACCGGGCGAGCAACGCCGTCACGAGGGCACTCTCCGGGGATGACCTGCACTCGCTCGTGCTCGTTCACGGCGGCGGCAGTTTCGGCCACCACCACGCGGCCCGCCACGGCGTCTCGACGACCGAAGGGGCTCGGGATGTGGCCGCGCTGACCGGAATCCACCGTGCGATGGGGGACCTGAACAGGGTGGTGGTAGACGCGCTGCAGGACCGCGGCGTCGGGGCGCTCCCCATCCGACCGCTGTCGGTCGCTGCCCGCCAGGACGACCTCGCGTTCCCGCTGGATAGCGTCGAGACGATGCTCGCGGAGGGGTTCGTGCCGGTGTTGCACGGCGACGTGGTCGTCGACGCCGGGAAGGGCGCCACGATCCTCAGCGGCGACGAGATCGTCGTCGCGCTCGCCGGCGCACTCGGAGCCGACAGAGTGGGCCTCTGTTCGACCGTCCCCGGCGTCCTGGACGCGGAAGGGACGGTAATCGACGAAATCACCGCCTACGAGCAGGCTGCGTCCGCGCTCGGGGACAGCGACGCCACCGACGTCACGGGCGGCATGGCGGCGAAAGTACGACAGCTCCTCGATCTCGAGGCCACAGCGTCGGTTTTCGACCTCGCGAGCCTCGACCAGTTCCTGCGAACCGGGCGGGCCGGGACGACTGTCAACGGACGATAATCCCAGCGCGCCCGGCGCAGGCCCCCTGCGTGTTTCTATCGACGCCGAAACTCGCCGAAATTTATTTGTGGGTACTTGTCCTTTGTCGGACGTATGAGAAGGGTTCGGATCGTCGAAAGCCTCAAGTACGGCGGACGGATGTTCGCGTACTGGCTGTCTGTCGTCGTGCTCGGTGGCGGTGGCATCGCACTCGGGGCAGCGGTCGGCTGGAACTCGGTGTCGATCCGGGGAACTGGCGGCGACCCAGTCGTGTACAGCGCCCCGGAACTGATCGCGGGCATCGTCCTGGTCTCGCTGGGCGGGACGGTGCTGTTCACGGGCCTGTTCGGCTGGACGTACAAGCTGCTCGCCGACTCGACTGCCAAAGGGCTCAGCAACGGCGGCGGTCCCGGGGCCGGCGACGTCGTAGACGCGGGCCCGGCAGCCGGGGAGAGCGAGCCTGTAGTGAGCGACGCGACGCCAGCCCAGAGCCAGCCCGAGCCAGCGGCCCAGCCGGCGAGTGAGAGCGCCGGCACTGGCGGCCCAGCAGCCGCAGGCACGGGCGAAGCGAACGCGGCCGCGAGCCAGCCAGCTGATGCAACCGGCCAAAAGGCGGAGGCGAGGGCCGAGCAACCGCCATCGGAACCGGCCACCGGAGCGCCGATGGATCAGGAGGCAGCCGGTGGCAAGCCCGGTCCGTCGACGTCCCCCGCCAGAAACGCCAGGCCGGCCGGGACGGCTACGGGTGACACGGCGCCGTCGGGGGAGGGGGCCGGGGAGCCGGCGGAGCCACCGGCAGCGACAGAAGGTAACGTGGAGCCAGACGAGTCGCCAGAGGAAGCAGGCACGACGGGAGCGGCGTCCCTCGATGATGACGGCAGGGAGCGGACGGCAGAGCAAATCGCCTTCGGAGCCGAGGGGGGCGACGAGAGGCCAGCCGAGGACCAGCGCGACCGGGAGACGACGGGGGCCGACGATCCGCTCCCCGAAGACGAGAGCCCCGAGCCAGGGGACGACGGCCCGGCGGACGGGGGCGCTGGAGCGGATTCGGCAGACCAGGACGACGAGAGACCGGCGATCTTTACCGACGACAGAGCCGAGATGGCGGGAGATTCGCTGGACGAGGACGCCGACGTTGAGACGGGGCTCTCAGACGACGAGGCCCAGGACGCCGACATTGAGGCGGAGTTCTCCGACGACGATGCCGAGGACGCCGACGACGAAGGGACAGTCATCCCGGAGTACGACGAAATTTCGGGAGAGGACGAGGAGAGTTCGGAGTCGAACGCCGACGACCCGCTCGGGAGCCCCTTCGAGTAGCTAGGTTACGACTGATGGTGATTGTTGTGAGTATTTTCGGCGCCACATCGCAGTAGCGGCCGTTTCACTATTAGTGGCTTCTCGGCCAGGATCCAGCGGACTCTGCCGCATTGCGGTGGCCTTTAGGAAGTCAGCGCCGAAGTCGGCCTGTGGACACAGTCGAAGTCAGCACGGTCGTGTACCTACCACCCGAGGAGATCTACGAGTTCCTGATAGGCTTTCCCCGGTACGCGAAGTACTCGAAGTACCTGGAGGCGGTCAACAGGGACGGCGACGGGGGTGCCGGGACGAACTACGACCTCGTGTTTACCTGGTGGAAACTCTCCTACACGGCCCGCTCGGAGGTGACGGATCTCGACCCGCCGACGCGGATCGACTGGCGGCTGGTGAAAGACATCGACGCCAGGGGCCACTGGCGGGTGGAGCCCGATCCCGAAGCCGCTCCGGAGGACGAGGATCACGCCTCGCGGGTGGTCCTGCGCATCGAGTTCGCCCCGGACTCGGCCGACAGCGGCGCAGTCGACCTCCCGTCGTTCGTCTCGCTGGACTGGGTCATCTCGAAGGTGAAACCGAAGATCACGGCCGAGGCCGAACGCGTCGTCGAGCGCATGGTCGCTGATCTGGAAGGGCAGCGCCGCGAGGTGACCCTGGATGTCCACGAAGCGCCAGACTCGGTGTAGGACCCGTTATAGTCCGCCGATCGCCAGGACGATGAACGCGATCGTCCCGAGCGAACCCAGCAAGAAAAACAGCGCGTTCTCGGGGTCGATAGATTCCCGCTCCAGCGGCTCGTTTCGCATCAGGACGCCGGCGACGTTCCCCTCCTCGTCCGCTTCCTCGGCGTCAGGGGAGTCGCCGACCTCCGCGACCGAGTAGCGCCACTCGTCGGCCTCGGCTGAGTCGGCGTCGTCCTCGGGAGGGTCGGCCCCGGTCGTCATACCCAGTCGTAAGGAAGCCAGCACCTAAAGGATGATCGACTCCCCGCGAGACCGATCGCCGGGGATTAAGTGCGGGCGCGTCCCACGTGTCAGTATGGCACAGATCGAGGTCGTCCGTGACATGGAGCTGGAATCGCCAGTGCTCGTCGAGGGACTGCCCGGCATCGGACTCGTCGGGAAGATCGCGGCCGATCACCTGGTCCGGACGTTCGACATGGACCACTACGCGTCCTGTCACTGCGAGGGGTTGCCGAAGGTGGCGGCGTACCAGGAAGACGATCCGGCAGTCAGGCCGCCGGTCCGGATCTACGCCGACGAAGGGCGGGACCTGCTGGTCCTCCAGAGCGACGTCCCGGTGTCGCCCGAGCGCGCGACGGCGTTCTCGACCTGCGTGACCGGCTGGCTCGTCGAGGAGGACGTCACGCCGATCTACCTCAGCGGCCTGCCCGCAGAGAAAGACGGCGTCCCCGAGATGTACGGCATCAGCACCGGTGACGGTGACGCGCTGCTCGCGGAACACGACATCGCCCAGCCCTCGGAGAGTGGCCTCGTCAGCGGCCCCACCGGAGCGTTGCTGTCCGAGGCCAGCCAGGCGGATCTGGACAGCCTCGGCCTGATCGTCCAGGCGAACAAGCAGTTCCCGGACCCCGAAGCGGCACGGGTCCTCATCGTCGAGGGGATCGAGCCGATCGCCGACATCGATGTCGAGACGGATACGCTCGTCGAGCAGGCAGAAGAAATCTCTCAGGCCCGCGAGAACCTCGCCAAACAGATGCAGCAGGCCGAGGACGAGAGTTCGCAGGCCCAGCCGCTCGGGATGTACCAGTAAGCCGCCGAGCCGAGTCCACAAACGCCTTCCCCGACGAACTCCTTCACCCGGCCGATGCTGGGCTACCACGCGCTACTGGTCGGGCTGCTCGTCGGGACGACGGCCCTCGCGACCGGGCTGTCGATCCTGAACGTTCGACACGGGCGCCGCGAGATGCGCGAGAACGAGGGCTGGCTTGAATCGAGCCTCGGGATCGAGGACGCCGGGACGGTGATCGACTACGAGCGCGCGACCACCGGACTGGGACTGCTCCAGTCGTGGGTGCTGCTCGCCGCGCTGCTCGGCCTGCTCTACACCGGCGTCCTGACCGACGCCGTCACGTTGCTCGTCGAGAGCGGACTGCACCCCGTAGTGCAGGGCGTCGCCTTCTTCCTCGGGCTGATCGCCGCCCAGCGCGTCACGAGCGCGCCGTTCGACCTCTACAGCACGTTCGTGATCGACGAACAGTTCGACTTCAACGAGACGACGCCGTGGCTGTGGCTCCGGGATTTCGTCGTCGGACTCGTCGTCGCCGCCGTCCTCGCTGGCGCGCTCGTCGGCGTGCTGCTGGCACTGATCGAGTTCCTGCCGACGCTGTCCTGGGTGGTCGGCGGCTGGCTGGTCGTCGTCGGGTTCATGCTGCTCTCGCAGATCCTCTACCCCCGGGTGATCGCGCCGCTGTTCAACGACTTCGAGCCGGTCGAGCAGGGCGCCCTCCGGGAGGGCGTCGAGTCAGTGTTCGAGCGCGCCGGCTTCGAGGTGTCGGAGATTTACACGATGGACGCGAGTCGGCGGTCGAGCCGGCTCAACGCGTACTTCGTCGGATTCGGCCGGGCCAAGCGCGTCGTGCTGTTCGACACGCTGGTCGAGAAACTGGAGCGGCCACAGATAGAGAGCGTGCTCGCCCACGAACTCGCCCACTGGAAGAAAGGCCACATCTGGAAGCTGATCGGTGCCTCGGCGATCCAGGCCGGGATCGTGCTCGCGGCGCTGGGCTACCTGGTCTCGACGGAGTGGGTGTACGACCTGTTCGCGCTGCCGGCCGAGGCGAGCTACGCCGGGCTGTTCGTCAGTTTGCTGTTCGTCTTCCCCGTGCTGGAGCTCTCCTCGCCGATCGTGAACCGGCTCTCGCTCGCGCACGAGCGCGAGGCCGACGCGTTCGCTGTCGAGGTGATGGGCGAGGGCGAGCCGATGGTCGAGGCGCTGGCGACGCTCGCCCGCGAGAACCTCGCGAACCCGTTCCCGCACCCCTGGTACGCCGCGTTCAACCACTCCCATCCGCCGGTTCCCGAGCGAATGCGGTACATCGAAGCGCACACGCCCGATCAGCAGGCGGCCCCCGAGTGAACGGGCGGCGTCTCGCCGGCCTCGTGTGGCCGATGAGGTCAGTCCTCGTCCAGCCCGTCGATGAGCGCTTCGAGCGTCTCGACGTGGCCCTCGAATAGCCCCTCGCCCTCCTCAGTGAGTTCGTACGTCGTCCGGGGTTTCCGGTCCACGAACTCCTTCTCGACGCGGAGTGCCCCCGCATCTTCCATGGTCTGGAGATGGCTGGAGAGGTTACCCTCGGTCACGTCGAGTTCCTCGGCGAGTTCGGTGAACGGCGCGGTGCCGTGCCGGTAGAGATGCGAGAAAATCTTGAGCCGCGTCGGCTGGTGGACGAGTTTGTCGAAGTCCATGCTTATCTGAGCAGGAGGTAGGAGACGACTGCGTGCGCTGCGTAGACGACACCGAACGTCGCGTAGCCCCAGGTGTGGAAAAACTCGATGCTCGGCAACAGTGCGGCGAGAACGAGCATCCAGGCCCCGCCGACGTAGAAGGCGAAACGATCACGACGGCGGATGTAGTAGGCCCGCAGTGCCTCGCCGACGACGAGATACGCGACGCCGACCAGTCCGACGACGAGACTGAACAGGAGCATGTCGGACTCGGGGCCACCGACCTCGTCTATCGCGGGACCGAGGGTGAACACGAAGACGAAATACAGCGCGAACACCGAGGCCCACAGGACCCCGATTCGCGGCTTCGTCCCGGTCGCAGACCAGCCACCGTCGGTCTCTCCGCTGGACCACTGGTAGACCCAGCCAACGCCGAGCAACCCGAACCACACGACGGTGTGCAGCGACCCGGACAGGTCACGGAGATAGATCACCTGCGAGCCGGCCGACGCCAGCGCGACGAGGACGCCAAACACGAGCCAGAGCCGGAACTGGCTGGGGTACCGCTCCTGGAGCCCCATCGCGTCTTTGATCTGGTCGACTTCTCGACGGAGCATCTCCGGGTCGATTTCGCTGTCCTCACTCATTGGTTGCCCCTGAGATGGACGTAGTAGTTGAACATGTCGGTGTAGGACGGGTCTCTGACCTGTATCGCCGTACCGTCCGTGTTGTCGGTCACTGCCTCGGGATCGCGGTCCGCGCGCAGGAACCCACGGCGGTGAATCTCGCCCTCGAACAGCCGCCCGTCGCGGACTGACTCGGAGACATCACCAGGACCCTCGACGAGCACGACCGGTGGAACCTCGGCGAGCAAGTCCTCGGGCGAGCCGACGGCACTGACGCCGTCCTCGGTGAGGACAACGATCCGGTCGGCGAGGTCGGCGTCACCGGGCAGGTGACTCGACAGAATGATCGTCTCGCCCGCGTCCCGGCGTGCGGCGAGCAGCGAGTGGAGCGTCTCGACGGTCGTCATATCCAGGGCCGCCGTCGGTTCGTCCAGCAAGAACAGGGGCGCGTCGACATTCAACGAGATGGCGAGTTCGAGCTTCCGTTTCATTCCGCCGGAGTAATCGCGGACCTCCCGCCTCAGTGCGTCCATCTCGAAGTCGAGGCGGTCGAGGACGGACTCGACCCCGTCGGTCGACCGCGGGTGTAGGTCACGGAAAAAGGCGACGTTTTCCCGCCCGGTCAGCTCATCCACGAGCATCGTGTCCTGCAGCATGAAGCTCAGGCGCTCTTTGGTAGCCTCGGGGTGGTCCCCGAGGACCGAAATATCACCCTCGCTGGCCTGAAGCCCACCGGCCAGACACGACAGCAGGATCGTCTTGCCGACGCCGTTCGGACCCATCAGGAGCGTAATCTCGCCCTCGTCGGCGTCGAACTCGACGACTTCGAGCACGTCGCTGTCACCGAAATTTTTTCGGAGCCCTCGAACGCTGACTGCGGGGCCAGCTTCTGCCACGGTCACTCACCCCCCTCGCCGCTGTAGACGGCAACCGCCCAGGCCGCAAGGAGTGTGATAAAGGCCGGGCTGACCGGGAGTGGTGGCGGCGAGAGGCCTGCCTCCTGGGTTCCGGCAGGCACAGTTTTCGGGAGGTCGGTCAGGTGCCACGCCTGGAGCCGTGCAGCCAGCGAGTTCGGCGCGACGTTGACCAGCCAGCGGTTGTCGCCGGGTAGCAGGCCCGGTACCAGCCCGTTGTATCCCGTGAGGAAGTAGCTCACGAGCAGTATCGCGTTCGTGATCCCGACGACAATCTCCGCGTCCTCGACGAGCCAGATCACCAGCACCGCAACCGACGTTCCGACGAGTGCAAAGAGCAGAAAGGAGCCGACGACAACCAGCACCGAACTCGGCTGCCGCAGCGTGTAGCTTGCGCCGTCGACCCAGCCCACGGCCAGGACCAGCGCGTACGACACCGCGGCGACGGCCACGCCGGCGAGATACCGCCCGGCAAAGTCCGCGCTCGGTGCGACCGGCAGCGACCGGAGTTTCCGGTACCGTTTTGCCGTCAGGTCCTCACCGAGCCCGCTGGCAAAAGCCACGAGCGTCACCGTGAGCACGCCAAAAAGTCCGAGCGACACCGCGGTTGCGCCCTTAGTGTCGGCGAGCGTTGCTGCGCCAACGTCCCCGGCGTCGGGCAGGAAAAACAGGCTCGTCAGGATATACCAGAACGCCGGAAAACCAAAGCCCCAGATGATCGTCGCCTTGGTTCGGAGCATCGCCCGGAGGTTCCGGAGTGCGAACGCCTTGGTCTGTTTCGTCCACCTGACCCCCATCCCGGCCGTCGCCGTGTTCGACTCTGTCTGGTCGCGTGTCGTGCGCTGTGCCATCGTCTTGTTCGGTGATTATCGTTTGCGTCGACTTATACTTTATCTACGAGTATACTTTGTATCCAATGTACTTTGTCACGCAAACCAGCGGAGGAAAAAATCCCCTACGGAGGAGCGTTCAAAAGAGTATCACACACAAACAAATCATAGAGCAGTTGTCATACCTGTCTCGTCTTTCTTCAAATTGCTCAATACAGGAGACGTATGCAACACGCCGGTCTTCTGTTCACTCCTGGAGCCACTCGTACCACTCTCCGAGATCAACGAGATGGTTTTCGATTTCGTCAGTCCCGTACTGGCTGAAGACTTCGTCAACGGTTCGAGCGAGTCCCTCGGGGTCGGTATCCGGCAGGTTCTGGTCGTAGTAGAGAAGAATCCCCGCGTGGTCGTACTCGGTGTGGAGTGGCTCGAAATCCTTTGCGTTGTTCGACACGAGGACAGTCCCAGAGTTGCCACACCACTTTACCAGTTCGGCATCACTCGTGTGTTCACCGAACTGGTCTTTGGCTTGAATGACGTCGTAGCCGCGCTCTCGGAGAAGTCGTTCGAAGATGCGACCGACGTGTTCGTCGAGCAGGATTTGTGCGCCCGTCACTGGACAGTTTCTTTCGGTTTCAGTGATGATTCTCGAACGTCCTCGAATGCGGCTTCGTTCTCGGCTTCGAGAGCGCGCATCTCGTCGATGTGAGCATAGTAGTACGAGAGTGACTCGTACACGTCTGCAAGGGACACATCAAGTTGATCTGCGACGTGAGCAGGAGATTGTCCGCTGTCAATCACCCGTGCGGCCACGTGCCGAACGCCAATCCGCGTTCCCTCAATACGGGGCTCGCCATTGAGTACATCTTCATCACGAATGATAGCCATATGCGACATAGACCCCCGTACTGGTTATATCTTTCCGGCACCAGACGTGTTTTCTGCTTCGATAACAGTGTTTGCAAGCAGTGCATCACGGTGATGTCTGCCCGCAGTGACACCAGTCTTCACAGACAGTGAATCGGACTGTCCCAGCCATAGTTCTGACTGTTCAAAGACCAACAGTCGCACGGCATCGCTCACAACTGTACCCTGGAAAACAGCAGTGTCAGGTGGCTTATGAGACCGGCGACCGGATGGTCCAGGTCAGTCGTCGGCCGGCGTCGGCGATCCCGTCGATTCCGCCGACGCCGACGGCTCCCGGACGACCTCCTTGTCGGCGTAGCCGTCGCGGGTCCCCTTGACCGTGTAGGCGAACTCGTAGTCGCCCTCGCCGTCGAGGTCCTCGACCACCAGCCGGTCGGTCGAGTGCTCGACGACTTTCAGCCCTGCTGAACCGCCGTACGGTGTCGTCTGGACGACCAGGGGCTCGTCGTCGTCAGTCACCATCCCGAAGTGGTCCGGGAGGGCGATTTCGGCGCGGCCGTCGTCGAGCTCGGCGACGCCGGACTCCTCCGTGTGCGCCGTTCCCGACTCCGAAGCCGTGTAGACGACCTCCTTCTCGCCGTCGTCAGTGTCGACGGTTTCGACGAAGTTTTTCGCACCCTCGGCCTCGATGTCGCCGCTGGCCGTGACCCACATCTTCCGGTTCCACACAGGGATACTCCCGCTGGTGTCCCACCTGTCGACGCGCCACTCGTCGCTGCTGTCATCATAAAACGTCCGCCACGGTGCGATTTCCGCCTGGTCGTCGGGGTAGTACCAGACGCCTCTCTCCTCGGTCTTGAGCAGGTCCGACCGGAGGGGGCCCTGGAAACGTGCCTCGTCCGCGTCGATCGACGTGATTTCGTCCGACGTACTATCGCCGACGACGAGTGAGCCGGGATCGCTGGCCGTCGCGTTGCGACCGAGCGCGATGCTAAAGTTGCCGCTGGCCTCGTTCTCCTGCCCGCCGAGGACGGTGGCGTGCTGGGCCGATGCCACGTTGTTCTCACCGCCGACGACGGTGGCGAACGTCGCCGTCGTCGTATCGCCGTCGTCACTCCCGGCCTGGTTGCTCCCACCGCCGCCGATGGTCCCGAAGTCGTCGTAGACGACGTTCCCCGTGCCGTCGGAGTCGGGGTCGCCGCCGCCGGCGATCGTCGCAGCCTTGCCGTACGCCTCGTTGTACTCGCCGCCGGCGATCGTCGCGTGCGGCCCGGTCGGCTCGTTCCACTGGCCGCCGCCAGCCGTGGCGAACTGTCCTCTGGCATGGCAGTTCTGGCCACCGGCGACCGTGGCAGCGAACTCCGTTGTCTCGTTGCCTCTTCCGCCCGACAGCGTCGATCGCTCCCCGCTTGCAGTGTTGTTCCTACCGCCGCCAAGAGTTGCTTGCGAGGCGCTAGCTTCGTTGTTCTCGCCACCGGCGACGGTGGCGTGCGAGGCGGTTGCCGCGTTTTTCTCCCCGCCGGCGACGGTTGAGCTGAACCCCGATGCCTCGTTTACGCGACCGCCACCCACAGCTGCGTAGGTGTAAAGGGCACTGTTTGACTGACCTCCGCCGACAGTCGACAGCGACATGTCCGCTACGTTCAGCCGCCCCCCACCGACTGTAGCGCGCTCTCCGGAGGCGGCGTTTCTATCACCGCCGCCGACAGTTGCGTACTTCTCCGTTGCCTCGTTGCCCTCTCCGCCGCCGACAGCGCCGTAGTCGGCGGTCACCTCGTTCGGGTGGACGTCGGTCCCGTCGTCGAACCCCCCGCCGGCGATCGTAGCCCCTGAGACGCCCGATCCGACGCTGTTCGAGGAGTGACCTGCGATGAGGTTGCCCGCGTCCCCACCGGACTGCGCGGTCAGCTCCAGTACTCGCTCGCCGTTGACAGTCACGATAGCCGGCCCGCTGGCCGCCAGTAGTTCGGCGTTGACCTCGTCGACGTCGATTCCATCGATGCTGCTGTCGCTCGGTTCCAGCAGAGTGTTGTTCGCCGTCCACTCGCCGCCACCACCGCCTCCGCCGCCGGTGACGTTGCCGTCGCTGTCGAGGTCGTTCGCGTCACCCCAGGCCACCGAGAGGGTGTCGCCGTCGCCGATCGAGGCGGGGTCGATGCCGTCGCCGCCGCTGAGGCTGCTGATGCCGCCACCACCACCGCCGCCACCGCCGCTGGCGTTGAGTTGCCCGTTGCTGTCGATGCTCAGGTTACTGCCCGCGATGTTCGACAGTTCGGTGCCGCCAGTGAGCGAGCCACTGATCGAACCGACGTCGAGTTTCGATGTGGCGAGCGTCCCGGAGATGGTGGCCTCGCCGGTCGAGTCGTCGTACTCGGCGACGAGGAACGTCGCGTTCCAGTCGGTCCCGTCGCCGAGGTAGACGACGCCGGTGTCGGTCGCGAGGAACTTCGCGCCGTCCGTGGGGTCGTAGTCCCCGAGATTGCTCTCCTGGTCGCGGAGTTCGATGTCGACCTCGAACTCCTCGAAGTTCTCGTTGAGCGGTTGATGCCAGTCCTGGTCTCCCTGGTCGGGAACGTTGTACTCGTGGTTTGGTGTGTCTGCCATGCGTGATCTCCTGTTGGTCCGGAACCACCCGAAAGAACCCGGGACTGGTCGGCCGCGAGCGGCCACCGCACAGCGAACCTGTCCTGGTCCATCGAGGCGACTCCAGTTAGTTCGTCCGGGGAGCGATCGACCAGTGACCGTGCCCGTGGTCCATCGCCCACTGACGATGGGTACACAGTTGGTAGCCACTGTCATAATTCCGGTCGCTAAGTACTTCGTGTGGTCGCAAACTGACCAGTCCTGGCCATCTACCGGGCGATCTCGCCGTCACTCCTATCATAGTGATTGTTGCGATTATTTTTGTGACCACGTCACAGGAACGGTTGTCTCGCGGGTTGAACCCCACGAATTGTGACTCTCCGGCGATAAAGACTCGCAACAATCACTACCAGTCCGACAGCATGGCCCTCATCTGCTCGCGGGAGAACAGCGACGTCGGCCGGTCCATGTGCACGCCGATCTCGCCCTCGAACAGCGCCATCCCTGCCTCCTGGACGGCCTCGGGTAGCGAGTAGGCGCCCCGGACGAAGTGGCCGAGACGGATGTCCCGTTCCAGTTCGTCCCGCCAGGCCCGCTCGTACGCGTCGAGGGTCGCCGGATCGCGGGGGTCGATCGTTTCCGCAGCGCAGTCCGCAGCAGTCATGCCGTAGAGGATCCCCCCGCCGGTGAACGGCTTGTTGTGTCCGGCGGCGTCGCCGATCAGGAACACCCGGCCCGTCGTCACGCTGTCGGCCGGACCGATCGGGATCAGCCCCGAGCAGCGGCGGTCGGTGTCGACGCCGTAGCCGTCCGTGAACGACTCGAACTGGGCGGTGACGTCGTCGCCCGGCGGGGTCGCCAGGCCGTACTCGACGCCGGCCTCACCCCGCGGGATGCGCCAGGCGAAAAATCGCGGGACTGTAAGGTGGACATCGACGAACTCCTGGCTGTCGGGCTCGTCGGTAAACCCCAGCACGCCGTGGAGCAGTTCGTCGGGGTCAGGCAGACCGACCGCCTCCCGAACGCGCGAGCGCGGCCCGTCACAGCCCGCGACCATCCGCGCACGGTGGGTTTCGAGGCCGTCCGGGCTGTGCACCTCGACGTCGACGTGATCCCGCCGTTCGGTCAGGTCCACGACGGTGTTGCCCTCCCGGACGTCGGCACCTGCCTCACCGGCGGCCGCCGCGAGCGTCCTGTCGAGGCCGACGCGGTCGATGACGTTGGAGACGACCTCGTCCTTGTAGAACCGGTAGGCGTCGCTGTCGGGGCCGTCCGCGTGAAACCGGGCGCCACAGATCTCGTTCTGCAGGAGGTCCTCGCGGGCGCCGTCGGGCGTGAACGACCAGATGTCGGTGCTGACGTGGCCGGAGCAGGCGAGCGGTTTCCCAACCTCACCCTGCTCGAAGACCACGACATCGTGGCCCCGCTGTGTGGCTCGTCGGGCGAACCGCGAGCCGGCGGGTCCGGCACCGACGACGGCGAAATCGTGCATGTCCACCCCTCCGACGGCGAAGCGCATATGAATCACGGTTGCCGCCCGAGCTTTCGTGACCCCGAACCAGTTCGCCTCCGAGACCGCCCGGAGCGACCGAAAAGGGAATCTTCAAAAGTTAGCGAGTTGCATCTCCGATAAGATGGTACTGGAGCAACTCGCGTTCGGGCTGTTCGCGCTCGTGACAGTCGCCAGCAGCCTGGGTGTCGTCCTCGTGCGGGACGTCTGGCACGCGGCGCTGTTTCTCGGGGTCGCGCTCTCGAGCGTCGCGATCCACTACGTGATGCTGAACGCACAGTTCATCGCCGCCATGCAGGTGCTCGTCTACATCGGCGGCGTGCTGGTGCTGATCACGTTCGGCGTGATGCTCACTCGCCGCGAGGAAACCGAACCCGACGGGGCGGGCGAGCCCGACGGCGTCGGTGAACCGGAGGAGGTCGGCGCATGACCTCGCGCCCGCGCCCCATCGACCTGAACAGGAGCCTCCTGCCCGGTCTCATCGCCGCCGCCCTGTTCGCGATCATGACGGTCGTGTTCCTGACCGCGAACGGCACCGGGATCGCCGAATCGGCGTTCGAGACGAACGGCTTTCCGGATTCGAGCGTCGTCGTCGGCATCGGGTACGCCCTGATCGGCACCGCCGAGGCCGCCGGCCCGGAGGTGCTGTACCGCAACACCGGAAACTTCGTCGTCTCCCTCCTGCTACTGGGCGTCCTGCTCGACGCCGCCCTCGACGGTGCCCTCATGCTCGCGAAACGCGACGATGGGGGTGAGCGGTGATGGCGGTCGCGATGGAGTACTACCTCGTGCTGTCGGCCGCCGTCTTCTGTATCGGCCTGTTCGGCATCCTCGTCCGCTCGAACGCGCTCGTGTTCCTGATGTCAGTCGAACTGATGCTCAACGCCGCCAACATCAACCTTGTGGCGTTCTCGCTGGCCCACGGCAACCTCACCGGGCAGGTGTTCGCCCTGTTTCTGATCGGCCTCGCGGCCGCCGAGGTGGCCGTCGGCATCGGCATCATCCTCGTGTTGAACCGCAACTTCGACGACATCGACGTCAGAGACGCCGTCACGATGAGGTGGTAAGATGGTCGACGTGTTCACCCTCGCACCCGCGATCGCGCTGTTTCCCCTGTTCGCGTTCGGCATCGCGCTGTTCCTCGGCTCGAAGATGCCGAAGGGCGGCGCGCTCGCCGGAATCGCCGCAACTGGCGGCTCGCTCGTCCTTTCGCTGTGGATGGTCGCCGAAATCGCCGGCGGAGCCGGCCCCTACCACGAAGAACTGTACACGTTCGTCGGCGGCGTCGAGGGGGAGGGCGTCACGCTCACGTTCGGCCTGCTGATCGATCCCCTCTCGGCGCTGATGCTCGTCATCGTCTCGCTGATCTCCTTTCTCGTCCACGTGTTCTCGCTGGGCTACATGAACGACGAGGGCGAGACCGGCCTCCCGCGGTACTACGCCGGCCTCGGCCTGTTCACGTTCTCGATGCTCGCGTTCGTCTACAGCGACAACCTCCTGATGGCGTTCATGTTCTTCGAACTCGTCGGGCTGTGCTCGTACCTGCTGATCGGCTTCTGGTTCCGCGAGCGCGCCCCCGCGAGCGCCGCCAAGAAGGCGTTTCTCGTGACTCGCTTCGGCGACTACTTCTTCCTGATCGGCGTCGTCGCCATCTTCGCCACCTTCGGCACGACTGCCTTCGCCGGCGAGGAGTCGTTCGTCACCGCGGCGGAAGCCGTGCTCGGCGGTGAAGGCGAGATGAACACCTTCCTCGGTCTCGGTAACCAGGCCTGGATCACCGTCCTGGGCCTGCTGGTGCTCGGCGGGGTCATCGGCAAGTCCGCGCAGTTCCCGCTGCACACCTGGCTGCCCGACGCGATGGAGGGTCCGACGCCCGTCTCGGCGCTGATCCACGCGGCGACGATGGTCGCGGCCGGCGTCTACCTCGTCGCACGGATGTACGGCTTCTACGCCCTCTCGCCGACCGCGCTGGGGATCATCGCCCTGATCGGCGGGTTCACCGCCTTCGTTGCAGCGACGATGGCGCTCGTCAAGCAGGAACTCAAGCAGGTGCTCGCGTACTCGACCATCTCGCAGTACGGCTACATGATGCTCGCGCTCGGCGGCGGCGGCTACGTCGCGGGCGTGTTCCACCTGACGACCCACGCCGTGTTCAAGGCGCTTTTGTTCCTCGGCGCCGGGTCGGTGATCATCGCCATGCACCACAACGAGAACATGTGGGACATGGGCGGCCTGAAAGACCGGATGCCCGTCACCTACTGGACGTTCCTCGCCGGCTCGCTGGCGCTTGCGGGCATCTTCCCGTTCGCCGGCTTCTGGTCGAAAGACGAGGTGCTGTACGAGACGCTGCTCCACGGCCTCGGCGACAGCCCGCTGCTGCTCGTGGGCTTCGCGTTCGGCCTGCTCGCGGTGATCCTCACCGCGTTCTACACGATCCGTATGGTGCTGCTGACGTTTCACGGCGACCCGCGGACCGACGTCGCCGAGGACCCGGAGCCGGTGCGCTGGAACGTCAAGTTCCCGCTGGTGGTGCTCGGCGTCCTCGCTGTGGTCGCGGGCGCGCTCAACCTCGGGACGATCAAGGACGTCATCGGCGAGGAGAACCTGTTCCTCCACGAGTGGCTCGACGGCGCGACGCTCGACGGCGAACTCGGCGAGGGCGGCGCGCTGTCGGCCCACCACTACGAGGAACTGCTGGAAACCCAGGCCGGCTACGAGGCGGCTGAGTTCTCCGCGCTGGCGAACGGCGCGATCGCGCTTGTGCTCGCGCTGGTCGGCGTCGCCGCCGCGTGGTATCTCTACCGCGGCACCGACCCGGAACCGCACATGACGAAGCTCGGAGGTGTCCGCAGAGTGCTCGCACACAACTACTACCAGGACGAGTATCAGGTGTGGCTCGCGACCGGGCTGGCGCTGCCGGTCGCACGCGTCGCGAACAAGTTCGACCAGGGCATCATCGACGGCTTCGTCGACGCCGCAGGCACGGCGAGCGTCGTCGCGGGCGAGCGCTTCCGCAGGATCCAGACCGGCGTGGTGACCAACTACGCCGCCCTGCTCGCGCTCGGCCTCGTGCTGTTGCTCCTGGTGTTCGGCCTCGCAGGGGGGTGGTTCTAGATGCTGATCGAGTTCCTCCTCGGGATCACCGTCGCTTCCGCGCTGCTGGTGTTCATGGCGCCGGACTGCATCGCGGGCAAGCTCGCGGCGGGGCTCAGCTTCCTGCCGCTCGGGACGACGGCCGTCATGTGGTCCGGGTTCGACGCCTCGGGGAACGCCCTCCGTGGCGGCGACATCGCCTTCGAGAGCCGCTTCGAGTGGTTCGACCTGGGGAGCTACGCACTGCAGTGGCACGTCGGCGTCGACGGCGTGAGCTTCCCGCTCGTCGCGCTGACGACCGTGCTAACGACGCTGGCTATCTTCTCGTCGTGGACGCCGATCGACGAGCGACAGTCGCAGTTCTACGGGCTGATGCTGCTCGTGGAGGCGGCGCTGCTCGGCGTGTTCGTCGGGCTGGACTTCTTCCTCTGGTTCGTGTTCTGGGAGGCCGTCCTGATCCCGATGTACTTCCTGATCGCCATCTGGGGCGGCCCGCGCCGGGAGTACGCCGCGATGAAGTTCATCATCTACACGAACCTCGCCTCGCTGTTGATGTTCGTCGGGGTGTTCCTGCTCGTGTTCGCGCTGGGCGACACCCTCGCAACCCTGAGCCTGGTCGACATCTCCGCGGCGATCCAGAACGGCGGCCTCGGGGAGTTAGGCGGGTTCGATCCCGAGGTCATCAAGGTCGCCGCGTTCGTCCTGCTGTTCCTCGGCTTCGCGGTGAAGGTGCCGGTGGTGCCGTTTCACACCTGGCTGCCGGACGCCCACGTCGAGGCGCCCTCGCCGGTGTCGGTGGTCCTGGCCGGCGTGCTGCTGAAGATGGGGACCTACGCGCTGTTGCGGTTCAACTTCACGATGCTCGACGACGTGCTGACCAACGGCTGGAACGCGGAGATCCTGATGTTTGTCGGCCTGGTCAGCGTCATCTACGGTGCGATGCTCGCGCTGGCCCAGCGGGACCTCAAGCGGATCGTCGCCTACTCCTCGATCTCCTCGATGGGGTACGTGATCATCGGCCTGACCGCGCTGACGGCCCACGGCGTCGGCGGCGCCACGTTCCAGATGGTCAGCCACGGGCTGATCTCCGGGCTGATGTTCATGGCCGTAGGCGTGTTCTACAACGCGACCCACACGCGGATGGTCGGCGACATGTCCGGGCTCGCCGACCGGATGCCGTGGACGGCCGGCATCTTCGTCGCCGGCGCGTTCGGCTACATGGGGCTGCCGCTGATGAGCGGGTTCGCCGGCGAAGTGCTGGTGTTCATCGGCTCGTTCCACACCTCGCTGGTCGAGGGCGCGCCCATCTTCACGGCCCTTGCGATGTTCGGCATCGTCATCGTCGCGGGCTACCTGCTGTGGGCGATGCAGCGGACCCTGTTCGGACCGTTCGAACTCGAAACGGACTACGAGATCGGGCGCGCGCCGCTGCAGGACCTGGCCTCGCTGGCGGTCCTGCTGGGACTGGTGATCGCGCTCGGCGTCAACCCCGATTTCATCTACGGCGCGATCCAGGACGCCGTCGAACCGCTCGTGCGTGCGGGGACGGGCGGTGACGCGCTGAGCGTCCTCCTGGGAGGTGGGCGCTGATGGCCGAAATCGCCACGCTGCCCGAGTGGGCGGCGCTGGCGCCGGCGCTGACGTTTGCCGCCGCGGCGTTCCTGCTGTTGCTCGCCGACGCCGTCTCGCCCGAGGAGGGCAACCCGGTACTGCTGGCTGGCCTCTCGCTGTCCGGCGCGCTGGTGTCGTTAGCGTTCACCGTCTGGTACATCGTGGCCGGCACCGGCCAGCCCGGCGAGGGCGATCCGTCGAGCGCGGGCGCAATCGACCTCTTCGACGGCACGCTCGTCGTTGACGGGATGTCGCTGTTCTTCTCGGCGATCATCGCCAGCGTCGTGGTGCTGGTGGTGCTCGCGAGCTACGACTACCTGCACGACCACCCTTACCAGGCGGAGTACTACTCGCTCGTGTTGCTCGCCGCCACCGGCATGACGACCGTGACGGCCGCAAACAGCTTCGTCACGGCCTTTATTGCGATCGAACTCGTCTCGCTGCCCTCCTACGCGCTCGTGGCGTCGCTGAAGCACAACCGGGGCAGCGTCGAGGCCGGGCTGAAGTACTTCCTGATCGGCGCGCTCTCCTCGGCGATTTTCGCCTACGGGATCTCGCTGGTGTACGTCACCGTGGGCTCGCTGCAGTTCGACGCCGTCACCTCCGTCGTCGAGGGCGGCGAACTCGGCGGCATCTTCGGTCTCGGCGTGTTGATGATCCTCGGCGGCATCTCGTTCAAGATCGCGGCTGTCCCGTTTCACTTCTGGGCGCCGGAGGCCTACGAGGGTGCGCCGGCCCCGATCTCGGCGTTCATCTCCTCGGCGTCGAAGGCCGCCGGGTTCGTGTTGTTGTTCCGCGTGTTCGTCGGCGTGTTTACCTGGGAGTTCGTCGAGCCGACGATCGACTGGGTGGTCGCGATCCAGGTGCTCGCGATCGTCACTATGACCGTAGCGAACTTCGCGGCGCTGAAACAGGAGAAGGTCAAGCGGATGCTGGCGTACTCCTCGGTCGGGCACGCGGGGTACGTCCTGATCGCCCTGGCCGGGCTGACGGCTGGCACCGACCACGCCTTCGTCCTGGGCTCGGGGATGACCCACCTCCTCGTGTACGGGTTCATGAACACCGGCGCGTTCCTGTACGTCGCGCTGGCGGAGTACTGGGGCGTCGGCCGCCGGATCGAGGACTACAACGGCCTGGGGGCACAGGCGCCGTTCGCCAGCGCCGCGATGACGGTGTTCCTGTTCTCGCTTGCGGGCCTGCCGATCGGCGGTGGCTTCCTCTCGAAGTACTACCTGCTTTTGGCCTCCATCGAGGGTGAGGTGGCGCTGCTCGCCATCGCACTGATCCTCAACAGCGTCGTCTCGCTGTACTACTACACCCGGGTGCTGTGGGCGATCTGGGCCGAGAACCCCTCGGCGGACCTGGAGATCGAGCAGTACCCGACTGGACTCTACACTGCCATCGCGCTGGCCGCGCTCGTGACGGTGCTGCTGTTGCCCGCGTTCGGCCCGGTCGCTGATCTGGCGAACACGGCCGCCGAGATGATTATCTGATAGTGATTGTTGTGAGTCTTTACCGCTGTCGACCCATCAGACTCCGGTATCAGCCCGTGAAACTCCCGAGAATGCGATGTGACTCCGAAAATAATCACAACAATCACTATGAGACGGTCGTTCGTGATTCGTTACCGCTACAGTGTCGCAATTACGACGACTCCCGAAGCTGGGACTTCAGCGAGAGGGATTTGATTCCGGGGGCCACAACGGCCCACCGGTCGACACCGTGGGTGGCCGCCCGCTGTCCCGCCTCTTCCCACTCGCGGAAGATGCCCACGCTGTAGGACTCGTCGGTCGTCACTTCCGAGACGACCGCGTCGACGTCGCGGCTCCCGATGCGCTCTATGACCTCGTCGAACGCCGTCGCGAACCCGTCCTGATCGAGTGATCCGGTCACCTCGAACAACAGAACGCGGCCCGCAGTTTCGATCCCGTATGCAGACATGGATGAACATTCATCCGAGAGCCTTTTAAACTATCCTCCGGGGATCGCTCGACTGCCAGTTCAAAACAGCCAAGTGGGGCGGGGGAAACCTACCCGATATGAAGGCGACGGCGACGGCCCACCCCATCCAGGGGCTGGTCAAGTACCACGGGATGCGCGACGAGGAGCTCCGGATGCCGTACCACGACTCGATCAGCGTCTGCACCGCCCCGAGCCACACCACGACCACCGTCGAGTTCGATCCTGACCGCGACGCCGACCGCTACGTCGTCGACGGCGAGGTCGTCGACGGCCGTGGGGCCGAGCGGATCCGGACCGTCGTCGACCACGTCCGGGACCTCGCTGGGATCGACCACCGCGTGCGCCTGGAGTCGGAGAACTCCTTCCCGACGAACATCGGCTTTGGCTCCTCGGCGTCAGGCTTTGCCGCCGCTGCCGTTGCGCTCGCCGCCGCAGCGGGGATGGATCGTACCCACCCTGAGCTATCGACGATCGCACGGCGCGGCTCCGCCTCGGCAGCACGGGCTGTCACCGGCGGCTACTCGCACCTCCACACCGGCCTCAACGACCACGACTGTCGCTCCGAGCGCATCGGCGTCGCCGACGACCTGGAATCCAATCTGCGGATCGTCGCCGGCATGGTGCCGAGCTACAAGGAGACCGAAGCCGCACACGCCGAGGCCGCCGAGAGTCACATGTTCGACGCGCGGATGGCACACATCCACGGCCAGATCGCCGACGTGCGGGACGCGCTGCGGGGCGGCAATTTCGAGCGGGCCTTCGAGACCGCCGAGCACGATTCGCTGTCGCTGGCCGCGACGACGATGACCGGCCCCTCGGGCTGGGTGTACTGGCAGCCACGGACGATCGAGATATTCAACGCCGTCCGCGAACTCCGGAGCGAGGAGGACGTCCCGGTCTACTTCTCGGTCGACACCGGCGCAAGCGTCTACGTCAACACCACCGCCGAGTACGTCGACCGCGTGGAAGCGGCCGTCGCAGACTGCGGCGTCGACACCCGCGTCTGGGAGGTCGGCGGCCCCGCGCGGGTCCTCGACGGAAGCGAAGCGCTGTTCTGAGGGCGCGAGCCCCGCTCGTGCGACGACGACCACAATCCCCATGCCCGTCGCACACGGAGCGAGCACATGGAGGTAGCCGAGCGCCTGCGCCGGGAAGCTCTCCCGACCAACGAGCGCCGGCTGCTCGTGCTCGCCGGCACCCGTTCGCAGTCGCTCTCCCGAAGCAGCGACATCCTCGACGCACTCGAGGTCGACCCGGCCGATGCGGCGTACGTCGGCCCCGACGACCCGCTGGACTGCCGTTCGGTCAGCTACCGGCACGCTGACCGGCTCATGGGTACCACCCAGGAACTTGTGATCCTCGACTGCCACGAGCGCTGTGAACCGAACGTCCTCGGGCAGGTCACCGGGACGGTCGACGGCGGCGGCTTGCTCGTCCTGCTGACGCCGCCGCTGGACGCCTGGCCGGAGCAGCGGGACGCCTTCGACGAGACGCTCGCAGTCCCGCCGTTTGCTGTCGACGACGTTTCCGGCCGGTTCCGCCAGCGGCTGGCCGAGACAGTCCGAGCACACCGGGGAACCGCCATCGTCGACGTGGATTCCGGAACTGTCGAACGCGACGGGCTGACGAACCCGGTACCGCGGCTGGTCGGCAGGGAGTGCTCGTCGGGGCCGGCAAGGCACCGGAGTACTGCAACGGAGGGATCTGGATTCCCCGCAGCCGCCTACGAGGCGTGTCTGACCGGGGATCAAGCGGAGGCAGTCGAGGGCCTGGAACAGCTCCGTGACTCGGGCCAAGCCGTCGTGGTCGAGGCCCACCGGGGGCGGGGCAAGTCCAGCGCCGCTGGGATCGCAGCGGCCTGCCTCGCGGCCGAGGGACGCGACGTACTGGTCACGGCACCGGGCTACCGCAACGCGGCCGAACTGTTCGAGCGGGCGGTGGAACTGCTCGACACGATGACGGTGGCCCACAGCGTCGACGACGAGAACGAACCAAAGCGGGTTGACGTCGAGGCCGAACGCGGCTCAGGCTGCGTGCGGTTCAGCAGGCCAACCGCCGCGGCGGAACTGCCGGGCGACCCCGACCGGGTGATCGTCGACGAGGCGGCTGCCCTCCCCGTACGGCTGCTAGAATCGCTGCTTGCTGCCACGAGCATCGCGTTCACCACCACGGTCCACGGCTACGAGGGAGCTGGTCGCGGATTCTCGGTGCGCTTCCGGGATCACCTCGCGGAGAGCGAGTCCACCGTCACGGAACGGTGGCTCTCGGAGCCGATCCGGTACGCGCCGGCCGACCCCGTCGAGGTGTGGTCGTTCCGGGCGCTGGGGCTCGACGCCGGCCCGCCTGCGGATCAGGTGGTCGCGGATGCCACCCCTGAGACGGTGCAGTACCGCAAACTCGACCCAACCGAGCTACTCGAGGACGAACAGCTGCTGCGAGAGGTGTTCGGCCTCCTCGTGCTCGCCCACTACCGGACAGAGCCGGACGACTTTGCGCGGCTGCTCGACGCGCCGAACGTCTCCGTCCACGCCCTGCTGCACCGGGATCACGTCGTCTCTGTCGCGCTGTTGGCGCGTGAGGGCGGCCTCCCGGCCGACCTGCGGTCACGGATCTACGACGGCGAGCGCGTGCGGGGGAACCTGATCCCGGACCTCCTGACCAGTCAGCTCCGCGACGAGGCTGCCGGCAAGCCCGTCGGCGCCCGCGTAATGCGCATTGCGACCCACAGCGCCGCCCGCGAGCGCGGCCTCGGGTCGCGGCTGCTGGCGGAGATCCGAGGCCACGCGGACGAGGCGGGGCTCGACTGGATCGGCGTCGGCTTCGGGGCGACGCCGGAGCTGGTCTCGTTCTGGCGGAAAAACGGCTACGGCGCAGTCCATCTGGGCATCTCCCGCAACGAGCGGAGCGGCGAACACTCGGTCGTGATGCTCCACCCGCTCTCACCCACAGGTGAGCAGCTTCACAACCGCCACACGCGATGGTTCCTGCGGCGGTTCCCCGATACGCTGGCAAACGCGCTCTCGGAAATCGAGCCAGACAACGTCCGGGCTGTCTGCCGTTCGATCGACGGGACGCCGGCGTTCGAGCCGACAGACTGGGAGTGGCGGATCCTGGAGGGCATTCCCAGTGGAACGGCAATCTTCGACACTGCTCCAGGGCCCGTGACACTGCTCGCGTTCCGGTATCTGACCGACGGCTCCGTCGACGCTGAGGAGCGGCTCGCACCCCGCCAGGAGCGGCTGCTGGTTCGGAAGACGCTCCAGGCCCACCCGTGGGACGAGGTCGCGGCTGAGCTGGACTACGTGTCCGCCTCGGCGTGCATGCGTGCGCTCGGTGAGTGTATCGATCGGCTGCTGTCGCTGTACGGGCGCGAAACTGGGAGCGTGAGGGGACACTGACTGGGGATCAGCCTGAGCGCGAACCCGCCGAAGGATCGAAGTGACAGCGGCCAGTAGTGACGAGGCAAAGTCCCCATGGTGTCACTCCTCACGGCCCTCGTGATCGGGCTGCTCGTCGCCGGCGTCGGTGCGTACAGAGTTCCGAAGGTCCCCGGCCCGCTGCTGTCGCTGTCGGGCGTGTACCTCCACTGGTGGGACACCGGCTTCGCCGAACCGGGAACACTCACGCTGATCGTGCTCACGCTCGCTGGCCTGCTGGCAGTCTCCGGCGGGATCATCCGCCCAGTCGTGGTTTCGCGGGTCGGCGGCGTGGCGACGAAGTCCGCCGCGATCGGATCGTCAGTCGGTGCCGTTCTCTCGATCTTCTGGGGCACTGCGGGGTTCGTCGCCGGCTTGATGGTAACCGTCTATATTCTGGAGTTTCTGCGCGGTCGCGACGCGCTGGGGAGCCTGAAGGCGGCGCTGGTGGTCGCGCTGGCCCGCCTCGCCGACAAACTGGTGACGATCCTCCTGACGGTCGCGATACTGGTCACGATGCTGCTCGTGATCTTCCTCTGATTTCTGCGGTGGATCGACCGTCCGTCTCCAGGAGTGAAACCGTGCACAAAGCTTTTTGAAGCATCACCTGACGGCAAAACTATGAGTGAGCAACGCTCCAAATCGGAAGCGATGTTGACCGACGGCGCACTCCCGCCAGTTCTGGGGGTTGCCTACCTCCTCGTCGGCGTCGGGCTGTTCGCCAGCCTGGCGATCGGCTCGATCACGCTGATCGCTGCCGTCCTCGTCGGGATCCTGGGGGTGATCCTCGTCTCCCTCGCGCTCGTCGTCTATCAGGAGGGGCTGGTGGCCCCGGAGAACAAAATCATCGCTGTCTTCGTCCTGCTGGCGATGGGCTTGCTGTTCGGTCTCTCGGAATTCACCGAGCTTCCCTCGGAAATCGTCTTCGGAGCGGTGTTCCTCGTCGGCGTGCTCGTTCCGCATCTTCTGATCGAATACACCGGGGTCGGAACCACGGCGGAGTAACAGTTCCGGCGAGCTACACCATTAATACTGATTGTTGTGCTGTGTTGAATAGACAGACGGCATCGGGATAGACCGTTAAATCAGTAAGGACGAAGCCGAGGAGGTCAAATATGGTGGAAGTCGATCTCCTCGAC
>PXRK01000005.1 GCA_003021015.1 Halobacteriales archaeon QS_4_66_20
CCCGTGGGGAGAGAGCGTGCCGCTGAAACCGGCAGGCAATGACTCGCCTCGGGACGGGAGTGCCTGTGACAGCACCACGACCCACACTGAGCAGAGCCAATCAGAGCAAATGACGCTCAGTGAGTTCGGGTCGAAACCCACTGCCAGCGATTAGCTGGTATTCCCACGCAGGGAAGCCGCGCCGTGAACGGCGCGGAGGATGTCACGATGGCGTGTTGCGGCGTGTTTCCCGACGGACGTCCTTGCCATTCCACGGAGTCACGTCCGACAGTAGTTTTATCGCTGCTGGGGAACACCTGCTATTCATGCCTGGGGCCAGGAGGCTTCCCGACCACGTCGGGACGCTCGTCATCGGAGCGGGAATCGTCGGCTGTAGCACTGCATATCACCTTGCGAAGCGAGGCGACGATGACGTCGCCGTCGTCGACAAGGGGCCGATCCCGAAGACCGGCGGATCGACCGTCCACGCGCCGGCCGGACTGACCCAGACGAGTCCGAACCAGACGTTGTCGAACCTCGCCCAGAAGACGCGGGAACTGTACGATTCCGTCGGCGGTTGGGAGGAGAACGGCGCCATCGAGATCGCCACGACCGACGAGTGCTGGGACTACCTCGAACGCCGGATGGATCAGGCGCGTACTAACGGCGTCGAGGGCGCCGAACTGCTAACGCCGGACCAGGTGAACGAACACGTCCCAATCATCGACACCGACGACGTGCTCGGCGGGTTCTACGTTTCCACTGACGGACGAATAGACACCGTTACGGTGCTCGAGGAACTCAAGGCGGGCGCCGAGGAACGGGGCGTTCCGTTCTACGAGCGGGCGACGGTCACCGACATCGAAACCGCGGACGGCGCGGTCGATACCGTCGTGACCGATCGGGGAGAGGTAGCGGTCGACGACGTGCTCGTCGCGGGAAACATCTGGTCGCCCTTGATCGGAGAGATGGTCGATGTCGACATACCGCTTGTCCCCTGTGCTCACCAGTATGCGGTCACCGAACCGATAGCGGAGCTCAGCGGGTGGGATCACGACGTCGGGCATCCATGGGTTCGCCACTGGGACGGCGACCTGTACTTCCGACAGCACGGAGACGGGTACGGGATCGGCAACTACAACCACGATCCGATCGTCGTCGACCCCGCCGACATCCACAGCCACGACAAGGCGATCGAAACCGAACCGGTGTACGATTTCGTTCCCGGTCGGGGATCGCGTCACGAACCGTTCAAACAGCCGTCGTCGCGGGCGTTCACCGAGGAGCACTTCGAAGACGCGTGGGCCGAAGCGAAGCGGTTGTTTCCGAGTTTCGAGGGTAAAGAGATACGCAAGGCGTTCAACGGGATGTTCTCGTTCACCCCAGACCACATGCCGATCATCGGCGAGGCGCCGCGGGTCGACGGGTTCTGGGTCGCCGCTGCGATCTGGCTGAGTCACGGCGGCGCCGCCGGAGAGCTGATGGCCGACTTGCTGGCGGACGGCACGACGACCGTCAACCTCAACCCGCTGCACATCACTCGGTTCGAGCCGCACGCCACCAGCCCGTCTTTCGTCCACGACCGCGCCTCCGAGGTGTACGACACGGTCTACGACATCCACCATCCGCGCGGGTCGTTCCGGACGCATCGCGGCCTCCGGCACAGCCCGGTCTATCCCTACCAGGAGGATCTCGACGCCGAATTCTACGAGGAAGCCGGCTGGGAACGGGCCCGCTGGTACGGCGCGAACGAGTCGCTTCTCGACGAGTACGAGGTTCCCGACCGGTCGGGATGGGAGGCGAAACACTGGTCTCCGATCGAGGGCGCCGAACACCGGGCCGTGCGGGACGGAGTCGGGATCGCGGACCGAACGGGCACGACGACGGTCACCGTTAGCGGCGATAGCGCCCGACAGTTCGTAAAGCGGGCGTTCGGCGGCGAGTCGACCCCGCCGGTCGGCACTGTCGAGGACACGACCGTGCGGAACGAGCGGGGTGGCAACGTTGGCGACGCGACCGTCGCTCGGTTGGGCGAGGACCGGTTCTACGTATCGCTTCGCGGCGGGCATGGGTCGAGACGGGTCTCCAGGCTCCGCGCCCTCGCTGCTTCGGATCCCTCGGTAACAGTTGCGAAAGAGAACCGGTGCGTGATCAGCGTCCACGGGCCGGACGCCCGAGCGGTCCTGGATCCCGTGCTGCACACCGCCGTCGGGGCTGACTCGTTCCCGCCCGACACAGCGGAGCAGACGCACGTCGAGAGCGCGCCCGTGATCGCGATGCGCGTTTCCAACACCGGCGAAGACGGCTGGGAACTGCACGCGCCGATGGAGTACGGAGCGGCCCTCTGGCGGACGCTCCGGGAGGCCGGAGAGAAACGTGGCGCCGTCCCGGTCGGCGACGGCGCGCTGGAAACTCTCCGCCTCGAAGCGGGACAGCGCGAGTGCGGAACGGATCTGCACGCCGAATTCGCGACTTTCAGGGGGAGTCTCGACCGCGCACCGTCCGTCGACGCCACGGGTTCGGATCGTGAGCATCCCTCCGACGGCGGGGACGATCCAGCGGTAGACGTGGCGTATTTGACGCTGGACGATCCGGGGACGGTCGTGATGCACGGAATCCCGGTGTACGACGACGAGACCCGGGTCGGACACGTCGCGCACGCCGGGTACGGGTACACCGTCGATGCCTGCGTGCTGTACGGGTATCTCCTGAGCGAGTACGCCGATCCCGGAACCCGACTCTCGGTCGAGTACGAAACCGAACGCTATCCCGCGACCGTCCGGAACGAGCCGCTAGGGAACGCCTCCAGGTAGCCTCGCCAAACTGAACCGCCGTCGCCGTCCGATGGACCGGAAACCTGTACGACCAGTAGTTTTTAATAATATGCGAAAATACTGCCCCTATGGCTCAGCAAGTTTACAGGCGACACTTTATCAGTGCCATCGGTGCCGGCGGTGCCGTCGGGCTAGCAGGTTGTCTGGGAGATGACAACGACGGCAACGGGGACGAGAACGGCACGGAGACCGGCAACGGGGACGAGAACCTCGACCGGACGTTGCGCGTGGGCGTCGTCCAGCCCCAGACGGGCGCGCTGGGGGCAGTCGGTCAGCCGGTCACCGACGCCGCGACGCTGCCCGTCAAACAGATCGAACAGGCGGACACGTCGCTGTCCGTCGACCTGCAGACGGAGGACACGCAGACCGAACCGCAAGCGGCGATAAGCGCCGCACAGGGGCTCGTCGACGCGGGATATCCCGCCATCAGCGGGCCGCTGTCGACGGCGACGACGCTACAGATCGTCGAAAACGTCACCGTCCCGAACGAGGTCGTGCAGTGTACGCTAGGGACAGCGCCGGTGATTTCGGCGGTCGAGGACAACGACTTCCTGTTCAGAACGTCGACGAGCGACGAGTTCATGTCGCGGGCCATCGCACAGGTGGCAACGGAGAAAGCGCAGGCGGAAACCGTGTCGACGCTCTCGATCAACGACGCGTACGGGCAGTCGCTCGCGGAGGCGTTCGCGGAGGCGTTCGAGGGCGAGGTGCTCGATCAGGTGGCATTCGATCCCGAGGAGACGTCCTACACGTCCCAGCTATCCGAGGCGCTCTCGGACGATCCGGACGCCCTGTACGTCGTCGCATTCACCGAAAACGGGATCCAGATCCTCCGGGATTTCTACGCCGACTTCGACGGGGAGACGCAGATACTCGGCTCGGCCGGCCTCCGCAACCCCGAACTCGGGGACAACGTCGACGCGGACCTGACGAACATCACCGGCGTGGACGCGATCGGAGCGGGGCCGTCCGTGGACTACTTCACCGACCTGTACGAGGACGAGTACGACAGGGAGACGACACAGTTCACCTGGCAGGCGTACGACGCGACTGCCGTACTGCTGCTCGCCAACGCCGCCGCGGGGGAGAACGACGGGGCGAGCGTTCGAGACCAGATGCGTGAAGTTGCCAGCCCGAACGGCGAGTCGGTCGGCGCAGAGAATCTCGTCGCGGGGCTCGAAATGGCCGCGAGCGGGACCGAGATTACCTACCGGGGGGTGGCGACCGACGTCGTGTTCGACGAGAACGGGGACATCGAGTCCGGCTCCTACGTGACCTACTCCTACGACGAGAGCGGCGCCCTCCAACTGGGTGAGCGGATCGACATCGGAGAATGAACATCGCCACTCTCCTCGCCGGAGGGAGGACCCGACTCGGCTCGCATTTCTTCGAGTTGCTCGTCGGGGTCGGTCTCGCGGTTCTGCTGTTCGATTTACTGCGCAGGCTCGTCACCGATGCGCTCCGGGTGTTCGACCTCCTTCTCTTCGTCAAGGAAGGGATCGTCCTGGGGCTGGTCATCGGGCTGGCTGGCATCGGACTGGCCCTGACCTACAGCATCCTGCACTTTCCCAACTTCGCGCACGGCGACTACATCACGATGGGAGCCTTCGCGGGGTGGGTCGTTTCGTACGTAATCGCGGGGCTCGGATCGTTCGATCTCAGAGACCTCTTTCTGATCGGAGTGCGCGGGGACGCGGGTGGCGTCGTCGTCGGAACGAGCGTGGTCCAGACCCCCGTTGCGATCGTCACCGGCCTCCTGGTCGCAATCGCGTTCACGATCCTCGCGACGATCCTCATCGACCGGGTCATCTACAGGCCGATGCGCGACGAGGGGGTCATCACGCTGCTGATCACGAGCGTCGGCGTGGCGCTGATCCTCCGGTACTCGATCGCGTTCGTCTGGGGGCAGGAAACGACGACCCTGACGGCCAACTCACGGCCGCAGTTCACAGCTCCGGGTATCGGCGTGCAGGTCAGCACGCACGAACTCACCCTCGTCGCCTGCACGCTCGTCCTGATCGCCGGAATCCACTACATGATCCAACAGACGAAACTCGGAACGGCCATGCGGGCGATGGCCGACAACCCGGACCTGGCGGCCATCACCGGCATCCCGACCGAACGGGTCGTGCTCGCGACGTGGATCATCGCCGGGGGCGCGACCGGTGCGGCTGGCTACCTCGTCGGCCTGGAGACCGGCATCCTCGCGTTCAACACGGGCTGGACGCTCCTCCTGCTGATTTTCGCCGCCGTCATCCTCGGCGGCGTCGGCTCGATCTACGGGGCGATCTTCGGCGGCCTGGTGATCGGAATCGTCAGCAACGTCGCGCTCGTCTGGATCCCTTCCGACTTCACCACCGCCGCCGCGTTCCTGGTGATGATCGTCGTGTTGCTGGTCAAACCGAAAGGGCTGTTCGAAGGAGTGACGACGGCGTGACCCGGAACCGTGCGGACGATCTCCGGGCCCGAATCGGGGACACCGATCTCGTCCTGGTCCTCGGGGTGATGATCGCGATGTACGCGATGTTCACGGCGTTCGGACTACTGCTGGGACTCGGGTTCGGGAGCATCGTCAGTACCCTCCAGCAGATCACGTTTTTGACCGCCGCGTACGCGCTGATCGTCCTCGCGCTCAATCTGCAGTGGGGCTACGCCGGCCTGTTGAACATCGGCGTCGCGGGGTTCATGGCGGTCGGCGTGTACACGATGGCGATCCTGACCGCGTCCCCGGATCCCGGGCCCACCGGCGTCCCCGGCTTCGGGCTTCCGCTTCTCGTTGGAATCCTCGGGGGGATGCTCGCCGCCGCGCTCTTTGGCGGCCTCGTCGCGCTGCCGGCGATCCGGTTGCGCGCCGATTATCTCGCCATCGTCACGCTCGCGTTCGGCGAGATTATTCGGATCGCGGTCAACTCACAGACGTTCCAGAGCGTTTCGGTCCTGGGATTCGAGACGGGTACCGGCGGGTCGCGCGGAATCCAGGGGCCGACGAACCCGGTCAGGGCGCTCTACTACACGGACCCGTCGAACCCGGCGCTCGGGAGAACCGAAATCGGCGGGGTGATCTTCGACGCGTTCGGTGCGCTCGGCGTCGAGGAACCCGTCGTCGTCGACCTCACCTACACGCTGGTGCTCCTCGGATTCGTGGTGTTGTTTTACGTCCTGCTCACCCGGATCGTCAAATCCCCGTTCGGGCGGGTTCTCAAGGCGATTCGGGAGGACGAACTCGTCGCGAAATCGCTCGGCAAACACACCAGTCGGTTCAAGATCATCACTTTCATGACCGGCTGTGCGTTGATGGGTCTCGGCGGCATTCTCTGGCAGGGCAGCCAGTCGCTCGTCACGCCCGACCAGTTCGATCCGCTGCTGACGTTCTACGTGTTCATCGCCCTCATCATCGGCGGGTCCGGTTCCAACACGGGCGGCGTCATCGGTGCCGCGCTGTTCGTGGGGCTGCTGTTTCAGGGGCCGGTCTTCGCCAGCCGCCTCGTCAGCAACTTCGCCGGGTTCGAGAGCGCTCCGAACACGTTCCCCGACGCCGTTGCCGGGCTGGGATCGCTCGACGTCCAGCCGCTGGTCGCGTACTCGCTCAGCGAGATTCAGAGCCTCCGGTTCGTCCTCGTCGGCGTCGTCCTCATCCTCGTCATGGCGAAACGCCCCCAGGGTGTACTGGGCCACCGCAAGAGCCCCGCGGTCGGCGTCGATCCGTACAGGCGGGACCCGGACGGCGACGAAACGGAGTCCCCTACGGACCGCGGGAACGCGAACGAAGCGACCGAGAACGATGACATATTTTTCAAATAGTCATCAGGCGGCTGTCCACACCACGAGCCAGGAGTCGAAACCGGGACATATTTCTTCCTGTCCAGTGGTCGCGCGCTCGCTCGCACGCTACCGACCCTGTACGATGTTATCGAGCATCGCCTCCAGATCGTCCGTCTTCTGCGATCCCTCCCGATCAGTCGTCATCCGCTCACCCTCGACGTTGCCGAACACTCTGGCGACGTGGCGCGTCGAGTACGTGACGCCGAACGCCGCTTCGAGCAGCTGCTGGACGTCGCCGGCGGCGAGCGGTCCGCGCCGTTCCAGCAGCGACTCGACCCGCTCGCGATCCTCGTCGCTGAGCTTCGGCGACCTGCCGCCGCCGAACGCCGGTTCGAGGCCGGCGACGCCGTCCGCGTTCCAGGCGTCGGCCCAGCGGCTCCCGGTCGGCTGGCTGACGCCGACGCGGTCGGCCGCCTCCGAGATCGAGTCCCCCCTGTAGAGGTTCCGCACGAAACACAGCCGCCGGACGAGGTACGCGCCCCCCGCTCGCTGTGCCTCGTCGATCGCCGCTGCAACTGCGTCGTCCTCGAGGTGGCGCGCCACGTCCTTCGACGGTCCGGGCATACGATTCGCACGGGCTCAAACTATACAAAACTTTTGTCTCAGACTCCTGTCCGCTGGCGGTCACTGCGGGGGCTTGCGCGCCTCGATGGTCGCGGAGACGATGTAGTCGCTGAGGTCCCGCTGGTCGTCCCACTCGCGGATGAACGCCTCGCTGTCGGCCTTCGGCTCGACGACGACGTCGACGAAGCCTGCGTCGGCAAGCATCGATTCGAGCTCCGCAATCCGGGCCGCGCCCGCGACGCAGCCGGAGACCGAGTCCGGGTCCAGCCGTACCGTCTCCGGGAACGGCGCGGTCTTCACCACGTCGGCGATGGCGAGCCGCCCGCCCGGCCGCAGGACCCGGAACGCCTCCCGGAACACCTGCGGCTTGTCGGGCGAGAGGTTCACGACGCAGTTCGAGATGACCACGTCGACGGTCGCGTCGGCGACCGGCAGGTGCTCGATCTCGCCCAGGCGAAACGCCACGTTCGTCGCGTCGTTTTTTTCGACGTTCTCGCGGGCTTTCTCGACCATCGCCGGCGTCATGTCGACCCCGATGACCTGGCCCGCTGTACCCACTTCCTCGGCGGCGAGGAAACAGTCGAACCCGGCGCCAGAGCCGAGGTCGAGCACCGTCTCGCCGGGGTCGAGGCTCGCGATGGCGGTCGGGTTGCCACAGCCCAGGCCGAGGTTCGCACCCGGTTCGACCGCCTCGACGTCGTCCTCGGCGTAGCCCATTGCCTGTGCCTGGCTCCCTGCTGTCCCCTGATCGCTGTCGTCGCTACAGCAGGACGACGCCGCGTCGTCAGCGCCTCCACAGCCCGTCGTCGAACCCCCGGCGATCCCGCCGTACCGGTCGCGCACGAGCCGACGCTGTTCGGCCGCCCCGATCTCCTCGCTGTCGTCCGTTTCGGGCGACTCCTCACTCATCGCCGTCGTCCTCCGGGTCGCCGTCTCCCGATTCATCGTCGAGTTCTCTCGTCTCGTCGAGGACCGCGAGCAGCCGCTCGGCGCGAGGTGTCGCGCTGTAGTAGCGCCACCGTCCCTCCGTGCGTCGCGAGACGAGGCCGGCGGCGTACAGCCGCGAGAGTGCCTGACTGACCGCGCCCTGGCTCACGCCCAGCGCGGGCTCCAGGTGACAGCCGCAGGCGCCCCCGTCGGTGGCCGCGATCAACCGCAGGGCCTCGTACCGCGTCTCGTTCCCGACGGCGGCGAGCGTCCCGACGTCGTCGGCCAGCTCCCCCTCGGTCAGGGAGTGGTCGACCTCGCGCCGGCACGTCCCCTCGGAGGACTCCTCCGCCGCCGAACCGGCCGCGTCGCCGTTCGATGCACCGCCTGTCGATTCTCGGAGTACCATTTTAGTGATTGCTAATATTAGTGCGAGCTAATATAAACGCTGCGGTGCGGGCCGTCGTCGACCAGCGCCCGACAGAAACGCCTATGTACACCGCACCCTGCCTCCCGATGTGACAGGCAGCGCCGACACGCAGAAGACGATGCGGGTCGAGGAGGTACTTCCGTCGTTCGCGGGCGCGTTTCCGTTCGCGGAGTTCAACCCGATGCAGACGGAGACGCTGCCGGCGTTGCTCGGGACCGACGAGAACGTCGTCGTGAGCGCGCCGACTGCGAGCGGCAAGACGGCGATCGCGGAGGTCGCGATCTGCCGGACGCTCGACGCCGGCGGGACCGCGCTGTTTCTCGCGCCCCTGCGCGCGCTGACCAACGAGAAAGAGCGGGAGTGGGACCGCTTCGAGGAGCTGGGCTACTCGGTGTACGTCGTCACCGGCGAGCGCGAGTTGAACCCGCGGCGCGCCGAGCGCGCGGACGTGCTCGTGATGACGCCCGAGAAGGCCGACTCGGCCACCCGGAAGTACGACTCGCGGCGCTACTCCTTTGTGACCGACGTCGACTGCTGTATCATCGACGAGGTGCACCTGCTCGATTCGGACGAACGGGGCAGCGTCCTCGAGGTGACCATCTCGCGGCTCCGGCGGCTCTGTGACCCCCGCGTGATCGCGCTCTCGGCGACGATGCCCAACGTCGACGACGTGGCGGCGTGGCTCGACGCCCCGCCGGAGGCGACGTTCTCCTTCGGCGACGCGTACCGGCCGGTGCCCCTGGAGGCGTCGGTCGAGACGTACAGCCACGGCGAGAACGCCTTCGCCGACAAGTACCGCCGGCTGTACCGCGCGCTGGACCTGGCCGAACCGCACCTCCGGGACGACGGCCAGGCGCTCGTGTTCGTCGCCTCGCGCCAGGACACCGTCCAGGCGGCCAAGAAGACCCGCGACGAACTCGCCGAGCGGGACGTCCCCGTCGGCGCCCGCGGCGAGTACGAGTTCCACACTGCCGCCGACGACCTCCAGAACGACACCCTCCGGCAGTCGGTGCTCGACGGCGTCGGCTTCCACCACGCCGGCCTCTCGCGGTCGGACAAGGACCTCGTCGAGGAGTGGTTCCGGGATGGGAAGATCACCGTCCTGTTCTCGACGTCGACGCTCGCCTGGGGGGTGAACCTGCCCGCGCGCTGTGTCGTCATCCGGGACACGAAACACCACGATCCACTGGAGGGAGAGGTCGACATGAGCCCCCTGGACGTGCTGCAGATGCTGGGCCGCGCCGGCCGCCCGGGCTACGACGAGCGGGGGTACGCGTGGGTGATCTGCGACCGGCCGTCCCGGGATCGCTACCGCGAACTGCTCGCGGACGGCAAGACGATCGAATCGCGGCTCGCTGACCCGCCCGACAGGGAGTCGCCGGGGGCGGGCGGCGACCCGGTTGCCAGCGACCTCGCGGTCCACCTGAACGCCGAGATCGCGCTCGGCACCGTCCAGGATATCGAGGACGCGATGGACTGGCTGGAGACGACGTTCTACTACGTGCGCGCCCAGCGCACCGGGTCGGTCGCCGAGGCCGACCTCCGTGAGCGGATCAGCGACACGCTATCCTGGCTGATCGACCGCGAGTTCGTCGAGAAGGAGGGGCTGGCGGTCGAGCCCACCCCGCTGGGCCGGCTGGCCTCGGAGTTCTACCTCCGGCTGGGGACCGCCCGCCGCTTCGCCGACCTCGCGGCACGCGAGGACCTCTCGACGTTCGACGTCCTGCGGGCGGTCGCGACCGCCCGGGAGTTCGACAGCGTCAGCGCCCGCTCGGACGAACAGGGTGCGATCGACGCAGTGCTGGGCGAGGAAGCGGCCGACCTGGAGGCGGGCACGCGAAAGGTGCTGGCCATCCTCAAGGCCGGGATGAGCGGGACGACACCGGCCGAACTCCGCAGCGACGCCTGGATCATCCGACAGAACGCCGCCCGCCTGCTGGCCGCGCTCCGTGCGGTCGTCGACCGCTTCGGCGACGCCGCGGACGCGAACCTCGTCTGCCGGCTGGCGGCGCGCCTCGAAGACGGCGTCAGCGAGGACGCCGTCGGCCTGACCGCCATCGACGGCGTCGGAGCGAGTCGTGCTCGCTCGCTCGCGGCCGCCGGCTACTGTTCGCCGGCCGACGTCGCCGGGGCAGGCGTCGAGAACCTCGTCGCTGCGGGCCTCACCCGCGGCGTCGCCGAGCGCGTCCACGAGAGCGCGCGCGACCTGCCGGCCGTCGCCGTCGACTGGGGCGAGTTCCCCAACGCCATCGCCCGCGGCGAGCGCGAGATGCACGAACTCACCGTCCGGACGACCGCCGGCGACGCCCGCGCCGGCCTCGCGGTCACCGTCAACGGCGTCGAGATGACGGCCAAGGACACGTACCTCGGGCAGACGACGCTCCCCGTCGGCGTGTTCGGCGGCAGCACCGACGAACTCGAGTTCGCCATCCGCGTCGCCTTCCCCGAGTTGCCGCTCCCGTCCGTCGTCCGCTCGCGTACTGTCCGTGTCGTAACGTGACACTACTGTGTAACTTTCACATTCGTGTCGACACGAAACCCCCGCCGAACGTGAGCAAAAATCGATACTTCTGGAAAAGTATTAGCATCGCTTTTGAACGATCTAATCACCTTTCGATTGGTTGTGAAACGTCGCGCAGTTCGCGTAAAACGTCCGCCTGGCCGCGTGAAAGGTTCGGCCGGATTCGTAAAACGTTCCACCGGTGAGCGACACTCGCCGAAAAACGAACCGAAAATGCGCTAGGTGTCGACCCCTTATATCATGGTAGCTATCCAAGGCGCGAGTGAGGAGACCCACCATGTCGAGTGCGTTCACGTACGAGACGGATTCGGCTGCCACAGAGCAGTCGATTGTCGCCGCGGTCGAGTGGATCGATCCCGAACTCCCAGTTCGCTTCGTCGGGTTCTGGACGGCGGTTCTCATGCCGTTCGTCCTCCTGAGCCTGCTCGCGATCGGGGCCGCTCCGCAGTCCCCAGAACTGCTAGGTGGCCTGCTGGTCGCGAACATCGCCGGCCTCGTGCTCGGCAAAGACTACAAGCGGTAGGGTCGTCGGTGGGTGCCTCCTCGCGCTATCCGGCTGTCAACCCAGTTTCCCACTCTCCGAGTCCACCCGGGCCCTCACGGGCCCTGTCCACACTCTCTCCGAGTCACGGTCGGTACCGGTCGCGGGTGCCTGTCCACACCACCCGCCGCCCGGGGCGACCGACTTCTTATGTGATGAGCAGGCGCAAAACCTCGCGCTTTAGCGCCGGGATACGCGCCGTCACCCGATGACACAACTCACGGCAACAGCACTGCCGGATATTCCACCGCTCTCAATCCGAATATTTATAATAGACGCAAATATAAGACATTATAGAGGCGTTCCATGAATGCTGGAGGTCCACCGCACTCATCAGGCGAAAATCCGCAACCACTCACAGG
>PXRK01000006.1 GCA_003021015.1 Halobacteriales archaeon QS_4_66_20
CGCTGGCTGTGCCATCCAGCCGTTATCCCTATCTCCCCCATCACAGGCGAGACTCGGGAGTACCTTCTGTCGGATGTTCTCGGCCCCGTTCACGTCGGCATTGGCGACCAAGCCACACTCCTCGCAGACGTACAGGCCGCGCTCAACGCGCTGGCTGTCGTCAGTCGTCCCACAGGCGGCACACGACTTCGAGGTATCGCGTTCGTCAACGCGCTCGACGCTGATGCCGCGTTCTGCGGCTTTGTATTCCACCATCTCGGTAAAGCGGTCGAACGCCCACCCGTGCAAGTCCAGATTGCCGTGGTCGCCCCAATCGGTGTCTTCGCGGATACCAGAGAGGTCGCCTACGGCAATCGTCCCAACATTCCGAGCGGCGCACTCGGCCACGATGTCCGTCGAGACGGCATGGAAAAAGTGGGTGCGGCGCTCGTCGCGCTTGCGGTCCAGTCGCCGTGCCTTCTGCGAGTCGCTATCATCGCACTTCGCCCGCTCTTTCTGGAAGTAGTAGTCGTCCTCTTTGAGCGCCCCACCGGGATACAGTAGGGCGTCATCGCCAACGGCGACCGCCGCAAAGTTGCAGATGCCGAGGTCAATACCGGCCACCCGGTCGCCGGGGGCATCAGCATTCTCGATTTCGACGTGGCAGACGATGTGCAACTCCCACTCGTCGCCAGTCCAGACCGCCCGGACCTGCTGGACATTTTGTACGTCCACGTCCGGGTCGGCGGCGTACTCACAGAGGATGAAGTCGCTCCGCCCGTCTTTCAGATTTCGGCCTTTGGAGAGCCGAATCCGGTCGTGGTCGGGGTCGTGCTTGAACCCATCCTCTTTGAACGTGACCGTCGAGCGTGGATGGTCGTCGCCGTGTTTGCGGTAGCCGGGCGGGTTCGCGTTCTCGGTACCGTTCTCGCGGTGAGCGTACCACGAGTCGAACGCCTCAGCCAACTCTTCGAGAATTGCCTGACTGGATTGTGCGTTCAAATCCGCGTAGCGTTCGTGACTCTTGAGATACGCTTTGAGCGTGCTGTGGTCTGGAATCGTGCCGGTTTCATCCCAAACACGATCGCAGGTCCACCGGGCGACGTTCCAGAGTTTCGAGGCCGCGAACCCGAGCGAATCGAGGTCGGCACGCACCTGTTGGTGGTTGCGAATGGACGCAACGTATGTGCGCGTGACCTGATTCGCCATACATAGTCTGTTGTATGGGAGATTGATAAGTGGTAACCTGCCGGAGTGAAAGTGGAATATCCAGCCCGGCAGTCCCCGTTGAAAAGACAACCGGGCTTACGCGATTCATGCCCGGCCTGAAAGCCGGGATTCTCTCGCTGAATCAAGATAGCTCATAGTGATTGTTGCGAGTCTTTACCCCCGGAGAGTCACATCAGTCCCGAACAGCCGGCGGTTCCGGATGCCGCTCACTCCCCCATCGGCTGCATCTTGAACCCGTAGCGGGTGACGCCTTCCTGGGTGTAGATCCGGCGGATTGTCGCGGCGACCCGATCGCCGACCGCCACGTCCGTGGGATCGGTCCCGACGACCTGGGCGGGGATCGAGACAGCGCCGTCGTTCGTCCCGCCCTCCTCGCCGTCCGCTCCGTCGGCGGCGTCGGGCTCGTCCAGTGCGACGACGGCGCTGGCGTACGCGCCGCTTCTGGTCTGCTGGTCGATGAACTCCGGCGGCGCGCCGCCCTGCCCGATGACCGTCACTGCTTCGACGGTGCCGGTTCCCGGCAGCTCGGCCGGCTCGTACTCGACGAGCGCGCCGCAGTCGTCGCAGGCGCCTTCCGGCGGGAACGCCAGCGCCTCGCAGTCGGGACACCGGCCGGCGCGCAGGCGGTGGCGCTGCGGGATCGTCCGTCGCCAGCTCGGCACGCTCACGTACGCGCCGCCGCCCGCTGGCTCGCCCGCCGTGACGTCCCCGCGCATCCGCAGGTACTCGCCGTAGGAGAGCTCCTCGTCCCCCTCGCGCGTCATCTCGACATGGATGCCGTCGTGGGTAATTTCTGCTGCGGTTGCGCCGCCGCCCGAGCCGTAGCCGACGAGCAGCACCCGATCGGCGCCGTCGTCGATCGCAGCCGCGAGGCCGAACAGCGGGCTCGCCGCGCCCAGGTCGCCGAGGTCGCCGACGGCGGTCCCACGGTGGATCGCGTCGGTCTCGACGCCCAGCTGTCCGGCTGCGCGGTAGGGGAGCTTCCCGTTGGGCGACTGGAGCGCGACGGCGTCGGCCGCCGCGGGGTCCGCGTCGAGCGCGTCGACAGCGGCGGCAACCGTCTCGGTGAACGCCGTCCGGTCGTAGCTGGTGACGCCCAGCCCCGTCGTCTCCGCCTCGCCGCGGCCCCGGAACCGCGTCCCCGGGTAGGGACTGACGTGTTCGGCGAGGTCCGTGACCGTTCCGGGCGCCTCGGCGGCCAGCACGAGCGCCGCGGCACCGGCGCCGCCGGCGTGTTCGACCTCGTCGTCGGGGGCGCCGCGGGGTGCGTCACTGGCGACGGCGAGTACCGGTCCTGCCGCATCCACGTCGGGCCTCGTTGCGTCCATGTCGAGTCCCGCCGCGAGCGCGTCGACGCCGGCACGCGTGCTGCCGGTCAGCTGGCGACTCCGGATCGACTCGTTGAGCCCGAGCGTGCTCGCCAGGCGTGGCGCCATCGCCTCCTCCTCGGTCGGCGGCGTCGTCGTGCCGATGGTCAGCCCCGCGACGCTCGCCGGATCGACGCCGGCGGCCGACAGCGCCCGCGAGGCCGCCTCGTGGGCCATCGTGAGCGTGTCCTCGTCGGCGTCGGGGACTGCGGTCGACGAGATGCCGGCGCCGTGGAACTGCCCCCAGGCCTCCGTGACGGCGTCGGCGGTGAGGCGGAAGCGCGGGGCGTACGCGCCGACGCCGGCGATGCCGCGGCGGGCGTCGTCCGCTGTGGCGTCGGCACCGCCGTCGGTAGCGCGGTCGTTGCTCATCGGCCCACCTCCTCGTTCTCGAAGACGTGAACTACCGCCGCGCCGCCGCTCCCGCCGACGTTGTGGGTGAGGCCATAGCGGGTGTCGTCGAGCTGTCGGTCGCCGGCCAGGCCGGTCATCTGGTCGAAGGCTTCGACGACCTGGCCGGTCCCGGTCGCGCCGATGGGGTGGCCCTTGGACTTCAGCCCGCCGGAGGTGTTCACGGGGAGGTCGCCGTCGGGGTCGGTGACGCCCTCCCGGAGCAGCCGCGGGGCCTCGCCGCGGTCGCAAAAGCCCAGGTCCTCGTAGGCGAGCAGCTCCGCGATGGCGAAGCAGTCGTGCACCTCGGCAAAGGAGAGATCCTCGGGCCCGACGCCGGCCCGCTCGTAGGCGGTCTCGGCGGCCGTTTCCGAGGCCGGGATCGCGGTGTAGGACTCGCGGTCGGCCAGCCCCACGCGCCCGCTCGCGGCGCCGACGCCGGCGACCCGGACGCGCTCGTCGGTGTACTCGTCGACAACGTCCCCGCTGGCGAGCAGCGCCACCGCGGCGCCGTCGGAGGTCGGACAGCAGTGATAGAGGTTCAGCGGCGCCGCCACGGCTGGCGCCTCCACGGCGTCCTCAAGCGTACAGGTGAAATCGAGGTGTGCCTCCGGGTTCTTGGCGCCGTTTTCGTGGTTCTTGACCGCGACGCGGCCGAAGTCCTCGACCGTCGCGTCGTACTCCGCGAGGTAGGCGCTGGCCATCTGGGCATAGACGCCGGAGAACGTCGTTCCAGTGAGGCGCTCCCACTCGGTTTCGCCGCTGACGCCGAGCCAGTACTTCGTCACGTCGTCGGACATGTCGCTCATCACCTCGTAGCCCCCCGCGAGGACGAGGTCGGCCATCCCGCTCTCGATGGCCTGAAGGGCCTGGCGGACGGCCGAACCGCCGGCGGCGCAGGCGTTCTCGATCCGCGAACAGGGGACGTTGTGCAGGCCGACGTGCTCGGTCACCGCCGGCCCCGAGAGGCCGAGTTGCCGGCCGCCGACGCCCAGCGACCCGACGACCGCTTCGTCGATTTCGTTGGTGGCGGGCGGTCGGTCGACGCTGTCGAGCGCGTTCTCGTACGCCTCCCGGAACAGGTCCCGGTAGCTGCGCTCCGGAAAGGCGCCGAAGGCGGTCTGGCCGGCCCCGATCACGTACGCGTCTGGCATGTCCCGGTGTTGGCCGAGCGGGCGCTTATACGTTCGGCTGTGGTGGTCGCCGCCGTCACTCCGGTTGATACGGGTTCGTGGCGGTGTCGAGGCGGGAGACATCGTCGGCAGCGTCGAAGTCGCCGTCAAACGCGTAGAGGTACCCGATCCCCTCCGTCTGCATGTACGCGACGAGACAGGCGTCGACGAGGGAAAACTGATCGTACTGTCGGAACAGCCCTTTCGCCGTCGTAAACGCGTCCGCCGTGAGGGAGTCGACGTGGTAGCACGCGTTCTCCTCCACTCGATCGAGGAAATCGACGGCGGCGTCGTGACTGGCGTGTGTCAGCAACCCGTTCAGCGTCTCCGCGAGGACGTAATCGAGCACCACAGCTTCGGGAAGATCACCGGCGTCGATCCCCTGGAGAATGGGGAGCGCGTCGTCGTGTGCACTATCGCGACGGTATGCCGCCGCAAAGAGCACGGTCGTATCGACGAGTGCACGCGGCATCTATTCCGTATCGACGCCCCAGGCGTCGTGTTCGGTCGTGACGTCGGTCCGCTCGTCGCCGTCGTAGCCGTCGAAGTCGCTGAAGGTACCGCGTCGCTGCTGCACAACCCGAACGCGGAGCGTGCCGTCGTCCTCGATGGTCCACCGGAGTTTGTCCCCGTCGTCGATGTCGAGCTCCCGACGGATGTGAGCAGGAATGTTCGCCTGGTTCCCGGACACCGTGCTCTCGGAGTCGACGCGCTCGCTGCTCATACACGAGCGAAGGGTACCCTTGCTGAAAAGCTCTAGTGTTCGAGCACACTACCCAATCTCTTTGGGAGCGTCACGCGAACAGCTGTCGGAACAGCGTCCGCTCGGCGCGGTGGAGCCGTTCGAGGAACGCCGACTTGCTGATCCCGAGTTCGGCGGCGACGTCGGCGGCGGTCGCCTCCTAGCCTTGTCGAACAGTCCAGTCTCACGACCATCGATCCACACTGCGAACCGACAACTACATTCCGTTGGCCATACAACCAACGATTGGCGAATGGGGCCGACGGCAGACGATCTGGATGGGTACAGCAACGCGACGGTGTACCCCGACGGAACGGTCGTCCGCATCTCGGTGCGGCGTACTGAGGACGAAGCATATCCGTCGGACTGGCGGTACACGTTCCACTACGGGGCGTTGACTGCCGGACCCGAGACACTCGACGACGGGACGATCCGCCGGTACGACAACGCACACGAGCGGACGAAAGGCCACGAACGGCACGTCGCCCTCAACCCGGAACCGGAGCGTATCGAGTTCCCCGGTATCGAGGAACTCTACGAACAGTTCTGGGACGAGATACCGAAGCCACGATTCGGCCCCGATACAGGTGATACCCATGACTGACGACACGAACGTCCTCGTCGTGACGGTCGACGACGAGGGGGACCCGTACCGGGAGGGACTGGATGCGATTCGACAACTCAAGGGTGGCGAATCCGTCGACCAGCCCGCAATCGTCCGGTTCCCGAACGAGTCCCAACTGACCGACGTGTTCAACGAACGGACGTACACGCTGTTGGGCGTCACCAGGGACGAGCAGCCGGACAGTATCCGGGAGGCTGCTCGGCTCGTCGGCCGCGACAAGAAGAACGTCCACGAGGAGCTCACCACGCTCGAAGCGCTCGGCGTCATTCGGTTCGAGGAGGAGGGGCGTGCGAAACGGCCGGTGTTTCCCTACGACGACCTGGTGGTGACGCCGCTCACCGACCGTTCCGGGGACGGTTCCAGAGCGCTCCCGTAGCGATCACGCGAACAGCTGCCGGAACAGCGTCCGCTCGGCGCGGTGGAGCCGTTCGAGGAACGCCGACTTGCTGATCCCGAGTTCGGCGGCCACGTCCGCGGCGGTGGCCTCCCGGGGCACCGAGAAGTACCCCATCGCCAGCGCCTGCCGGATGCAGTCGGCCTGCTTGGGGGTGACATCCCACTCCTGTGACGGGGCCGTCTCGGCCTCGCTCTCCAGCAGGTACGCCCGGCGCAGCGTTACGCCGACGGTCCGGCCGGCGCGCTCCATCACCCCCCGGAGCACGTCGCGGCCGACGACGGCGCCCGAAACGAGCGCTCGCCCGTCCTCGTAGCGCAACGACTCGACGATGCAGCCGCTGCTGATCAGTTCGTGGACGACGCAGGGGTATTTCGACAGACAGCGATAGGTCTCTCGCTCCCCGCCCTCCGACCGGGAGACGTGGAGGTACCGGATCCGGTCGTCGTCCTCGAGCGCCTCCCGGAGCGTCCCGTCGGCCGGCGCCGTGAACTGCAACAACACGTTGTCGTCGTCGCGCAGCTGCGGCGGCCGCGCGTCTACCCGCACGCCCGCCGCCCGCGTCGTCGCCGCCAGGGGGCAGTCGTCGCCCTCTACCGCGAACTCCACCGCCAGGCACTCCGCGATCATCACGCCCGATTAGCCGCCGCGAATATTTAAAGCCCCGATATATCGGGGGCTATCCCTATGTTTCGCGACAGCGTTATTTCTCATAGACGATCATGGATATCGAGGAAGTCACAGAGCGCGCCGGGCCGCGGGAGTTCAGCCCGGCCGACGACCTGCCCGAGGAGTACCGGAAAGCGGCGACGCGGATGATCGAGTTCCACGCCAACAGCGAGATCATGGGGGCGTACCTGGAGCGACCGTTCATCCGCCAGGCGCCCAGCATCGACCGGAAGCTGGCGTTCTCGGCGAAGGTTCAGGACGAGATCGGCCACGGGCAACTGCTGTACCGTGCCGCCGAGACCCTCGGCGTCAAGACCCGCGAGGAGATGCTCGACGACCTCGCCAACGGCGACGGGAAGTTCCTCAACTGCTTTCACTACCCGATGACCGAGTACGTGGAGACGCCGATGGTCGCCTTCTTCGTCGACGGCGCGGCGATGCGCCGGCAGGCGACGCTGCGCCGGACGAGCTGGGAGCCATACGCCCACGCGATGGACAAGGTGTGCTTCGAGGAGGGGTTCCACGTCAAGCACGGCGAGGACATCCTGCGGACGCTGATGAACGGTTCCCGGAAGGAGCAGCAGCTGACCCAGGAGGCGTTCGAGGAGTGGTGGCCGCGCATCATCCAGTTCTTCGGCCCGACCGACGACAAGAGCACCCACCACGACTTCGCCGCGAGCGTCGGGCTCAAGCAGAAGTCCAACGACGAACTCCGGCAGGCGTTCCTCGACCAGTACGTGCCGAAAGCCCGCAAGTACGGGCTCGAAATTCCGGACTACCCGCGGATCCACAAGAACGACGAGGGCCGCTGGGTGGTCGAGGAGGACGATCTGGACTGGGAGGAGTTCTTCACGATCGCGAAAAACGAGTACGAGCCCGGCCTCGGCCAGATCAACGGGCGCAAGCACGCCCAGGAGGCCGTCCAGTGGGTCCGGGATACGATCGAAGCGGACAACGTGCCCGCGGGTGGACAGCCACCCCAGGCGGCCGACTGACATGCACTGGAGGACAGCACCATGATCTGGGAAGTGTTCCGACAGGAGGAGAACGGCGAGTACCACACTCACTGTGGCAACGTCCACGCGCCGGACCGGGAGATGGCAACGCAGTTCGCCGCGATCCAGCACGGCCGGCGCAAACCGACAAACAGCCTCTGGGTCGTCCCGAAAGAGGAGATCGGCGAGATCGACAGCGACGACGTCGAGTTCGGCGGCACGACCGACAAGGGCTACCGCTGGACGATGACGTACAACCTCCAGACCGACCAGGCCGAGGAGGTCGTCGAATCGGAGTCCGAACAGGAGCAGGCCGACAAACAGCGTGGTGAGGCATGAGCGCCGGCGAGGTGCTCGATCCCGATGACCTCGACGAGCGCGAACGGACCGCCCTGGAGCATCTCTGCAAGCGGCTGGGCGACGACGAGTTCGTCCTCGCCGAGCGCTACACCGAGTGGCAGGTTCGGTCGCCGAGCCTGGAGTCGGACCTGGCGCTGTCGAACATCGCCCAGGACGAACTCGGCCACGCCCGCCTGTGGTACGACGTGCTCGACGACGTCGGGCTCGACGAGGAGGAGCTCGTCTACGAGCGCGACCCCGACACGTTCCGGCACAGCACGCTGGTCGAGCAGCCGTTCCCCGAGGGCGACTGGGCGGACGCGATCCTCCGGTCGTACCTCTACGACGTCGCCGAGAAGCTCCGGCTGGAAGCCCTGGAAGAGTCCACCCACCCCAAGATCGCCGACCGCGTCGGCAAGATCCAGGGCGAGGAGGAGTACCACCTCGAACACGCCCAGAACTGGCTGGAGCGGCTGGCCGACGGCGAGGAGGGCACGGCGCGGCTGCAGGACGCCCTCGACCGGCTGTTCCCCCACGCGCTGACGCTGTTCGAGCCGACCGACCCCGACGTCGAGGACGACATCGTCGAGCTGGGCCTCCGGACGGCCACCCTCCAGGACATGGGCGAGGAGTGGCTCTCGATCGTGCTCCCGTTCCTGGAGTCGCTGGATCTGACGGTGCCCGAGGGCGGGCTCGCGGAGGCGGACGGCTACGCCGTCACCGGGGAGATGCTGCCCGCCGTCCGCGGCCGCGACGGGAGCCACGGCGAGGCGTGGGACGAGCTGTTCGAGGACCTGACCAACACCTACCGCGAGCTCGAACGCGACCGGCCGACAAAGATCATGGAGAAACCCGAGTGATGTCCAGCGAGATCCCGGATCCGACCGACGACGCGACCCCGTGTGCCTACACGGAGTACAACGAGGGTAAGGCCGTCCCTGACCTGCCGGCGACCGGCGAGGACGCCGAGGGCCTCGAAGCCGCCGTCTGGGACGCTCTCTACGAGATCGAGGATCCCGAGATGCCGATCAGCATCGTCGACCTGGGGCTGATCTACGGCGTCGACGTGACCGACGAGGTGGCGACGGTCGATATGACGCTGACCTACTCCGGCTGTCCGGCCCGGGACATGCTGCTGGACGAGGTCGAGGAGCGCGTCGAGGCGGTCGACGGGGTCGACGGCACCCACCTGCGGCTGGTCTGGAGCCCCGAGTGGTCCCTGGAGATGGTCACCGACCAGGGCCGCGAGGACCTCACGGAGTTCGGACTCGCAGTATGACAGACCTCGACCCCAACACGACCGATCCGAGCGTCGAAACGAGCGGCGAAACCAGCGGCGCGGAGTGCCCCTACTGCGGCTCGACCGACACCGAGCGCGAACACCCGAAGGGCCCCTCGCTGTGCCGCTCGATGCACTTCTGCAACGAGTGTCAGCAACCGTTCGAGAAGTTCGGGTAGATGTTTCTGTTTCTGGACGGTTTCGCGGTAAAACGAGAGGCATATACAGCCAGACGTGATTCACTCACGCTGTGCCATCCCAAATCCCGTTGTTCGGGGCATGACACAGCCGATGGACTGTCCTGGCACTGTCCGGAGTCACGTCTGGCTGTATACGTTCGTATGAGACCGGCAACTACAACAATGATCGCTACGAGCATCCGAACAACGAGGGACTATGACCGAAGCTGATGGGCCAGCGGGCGAACCAGGCGACGAGTCGGCCGGCGACGAGGGCGCCGACGACACCGGTGTTGGCGGGCCGGACGATGACGGGCCAGCGGGCGAACCGGCCACCACCGGCGAGCCGTCCGGGCCGGACCCGGGGCCGGATAGGGATCCGACCCGGCGGGCGGACGTCGCCACGCTCGACGACCTCGACGACCTCCGACAGGAGATCGAGGCGTTCGAGGAGGAGATCGAAGACCGGACCGTCCACCGCGAGGACCTCGAGAGCGACCTCGAGCAGTACGTCCGCTGGCGCGTGCGACGCGGCCACGCCCGCGGCTGGGGGCCGTACCTGGTGTTGCTGTACGGCACCGCAATGACCCTCGGTGGGTTCTACTTCCTGAGCGGCGTCTGGGCGGTGTTGGCGATGCTCGTGATCTGGCTGTCGACGCTCGGCCTGTACGCGCTGATGGTGATCGTCGGCATCGTGACGACGACGATCGGCCTGCCCGGCCGGATCATCGACCGCCTCCGGAATCTCCGGTAGCTGCTGGCCTGTCGGGGCAGACAGCGGGAGCAGCGGCTGTCCGGGCGCCGCGACAAAAAAGCAGGTAAGTCGGCGGCGTCAGAACTTCTCGAGGTAGCGGTCCAGTTCCCAGTCCGACACTTCCGCGATGTACTCGCTGAACTCCTGGCGCTTGGCCTCGACGAACTTCTCGGAGACGTGCGGACCGAGCGCGTTGTAGACGACCTCGTCGTCCTCAAGCGCATTGACGGCGTCGCCGAGGTTGGCCGGTAGCGTGTCGATGCCGTACTCCTCCCGTTTCTCCTCGTCGAAGTCGTAGATGTTCTCCCGAACTGGATCGGGGCAGTCGAGGTCGTTCTCGACGCCGTCCAGGCCGGCGTGGATCATGACCGCCAGCGCGAGGTAGGGGTTACACGACGGGTCTGGCGCGCGGAACTCGATGCGCGAGGCCGCCGGGACGCGGGCCGCGGGCTTGCGGACCAGCGCCGAGCGGTTCACGTCCGACCATGCGATGTAGATCGGCGCCTCGTACCCGGGGACGAGGCGCTTGTAGCTGTTGACCGTCGGGTTCGTCACCGCCGAGATCGCCGGCGCGTGCTCCAGGATGCCCGCCAGGAAGCCGTAGGCGGTCTCCGAGAGGGTGAACTCGTCGTCCTCGTCGTGGAACGCGTTGGTCCCGTCCTCCTCGAACAGCGAGAGGTGGGTGTGCATCCCCGAGCCGTTGATGTGCGGGATCGGCTTGGGCATGAACGTCGCGTGCAGGTCGTGCTGGGAGGCGATGGCGCGCACGACCGAACGGAACGTCGCGATGTTGTCCGCCGTCGTGAGCGCATCGGCGTACTTGAAGTCGATCTCGTGTTGGCCTTCGGCGACCTCGTGGTGGCTCGCCTCCACCTCGAAGCCCATCTCGTCGAGCCCGTAGATGATGTCGCCGCGGACGTCCTGTGCGAGGTCTTTCGGCGCGAGGTCGAAGTAGCCGCCGCTGTCGTGGGTTGTCGTCGTCGCGCGGCCGTCCTCGTCCTCCTCGAACAGGAAGAACTCCGGCTCGGGGCCGGCGTTGACCGTGTAGCCGAGCTCCTCGGCGCGGTCGAGCGCGTTCTTCAGGACCCGCCGCGGGTCGCCGCTGAACGGCTGGTCGGTCGACGTGTCGATCACGTCACAGATCAGCCGCGCGCTGGTCACCTTCTCGCTGTTGCGCCACGGCAGCACCGCGAACGTACTGGGGTCCGGATCGAGCCGCATGTCCGACTCCTGGATCCGGACGAACCCGTTGATCGAGGAGCCGTCGAAGTAGATCCCTTCAGTGAACGCTTTCTCGGCCTGGTCTGCCGGAATCGAGACGTTCTTGACTGTCCCCAGAATGTCCGTAAACTGGAGCCGAAGAAAGTCGACGTCCTCCTCGTCGATCTTCTCTAGTACCTCTTCCGCATCGTCTGAAATGGCGTTTGTTGTCATCTTTCGACAGCTAATCAGGCGGTCTACACCCACAAAAAGGATTTCGACTATGCAATCCTTGCTGTGACGCAGAATTTTTGTATATTCGTAAAATTATAAAGCCCCCGGTGCGTTGGCACCATTGATGACGTACGAAAATCTGGACAGAAAGTTGGTGAATGAGCTACTCGGTGACGGGCGCGCGAGTCTGCGTAGCCTTGCAGAGGATCTGGACGTCTCGGTCACGACGGTTTCGAACCACCTCTCGGACCTCGAGGAGGAGGGGATCATCCGGGGGTACACGCCGAAGATTGACTACGACGCGCTGGGGTACGACGTGACGGCGATCCTCCAGCTCAAAGTGGAGGGCAGCGCGCTGATCGACGTGACAGAGTCGCTCACAGAGCACCCGCAGATGGTCAGCGTCTACGAGACGACAGGCGACCACGACCTCGTCGCCATCGGCAAGTTCCGCGACACCGACGACATGAACGACACGATCAAGGAACTGCTGACCAACCCCGAGATCAAAGAGTCCAACACCAGCGTCGTGCTCAACCCCGCCAAGGAACACGAACAGTTCGAACTCGAGGTCGAGTAGCGACGGACACACCCTGGACGCCGCGAGGGGGGACCGACCGCCGCCGGAGCCGCAACGCCAAAGGGCGCCCGGACAGTTGTGCGGGTATGCCAGCAGCGATCGTCACCGGATCCTCGCGCGGACTCGGGCGCGCAACCGCACTGCAGTTCGCAGCCGACGGCTATGACGTCGCCGTCAACTACCACACGAGCGAGCAGCAGGCCGAGGATGTCGCCAACGCGGTCCGCGACCGCGGACAGCAAGCGGTCGTCGTCGGCGCCGACGTCGCCGATCCAGACGCTGCTGCGCGTCTCGTCGCCGAGGCTGCCGACGCGTTCGGCAGTGTCGACCACGTCGTGAACAACGCCGGAATCGACCAGCACGTCTACACAGAAAACCTCGATCCCGACGATTTCGACCGCGTGATGGACGTCAACGTCAACTCGGCGTTCACCGTCACCAAAGCCGCCCTGCCGCACCTCCGCGGGTCGGGGGACGACCCCTCGGTCACGAACGTCTCCTCGATTCTCGCCCACACCGGCGCGCCGATCGAGTGTCACTACGCGGCCTCGAAGGGCGCGCTCGTCTCGCTGACCCGTAGCCACGCCCGGGACTTCGCCCCGGAAATCCGCGTAAACGCGGTTGCACCGGGCCACGTCGAGACGGACATGACCGCCGACCGGACGCCCGAGGAGAAAGCCAAGGAACTCGAAGCGATCCCCGTCGACCGCTACGGCCAGCCCGAGGACATCGCCCAGGCGGTCGCGTACCTCCGGGACGCGACGTTCGTCACCGGCGAGACGCTGAACGTCAACGGCGGCGAGGACATGCGGTAGCTGCTCGCTTCGTCTCGTCCCTCCACCGAAGGTATATTCGTGATAGCGAACTACAGCAACACATGGCGGAGACGATTCGGGTTTCAGAGGAGTTTCGCACTGTCCTCGAAGCACACAGACGGAAAAACGAGACGATCGAGGAGACACTGCGTCGGTTGATTGGCGGACCGAGTCCCGAGGCACTTGCAGCAGTTGTCGACGGGAATGATACGGAAGAGCTCAGAGCTGTACTGGAACAGCGACGTGCTGACGGCCGCGACCGGCGCGCCGATGTCCGCAACCAATTTGAATGATTCTCGACACATCGTTCCTGCTGGATCTCAAGGACGGTGATCACTATCAGTCGTCGCCAGCCCCGGTCGCCTGCTCGCCGTCGCCGGTCCCACTCGTGCCGTCATCCGTGTCGAACACGAGCTCCCGGTCGGCGCGCGGCCCTTTCAGGTCCACGTCCGGCAACAGGTCCCGGAGATACTGCCCGGTGTAGGACTCCTCGACGCGGGCGACCTCTTCGGGGGTGCCCGTCGTGACGACCTCGCCGCCGCGCTCGCCGCCCTCCGGCCCGAGGTCGACGATGTTGTCGGCGTTTTTCACGAGGTCGAGTTCGTGCTCGATCACGACGACCGTGTTGCCCTCGTCGGTCAGGCGGTGGAGGACGTCGATGAGCTTGCGCTCGTCGTGGGGGTGCAGCCCCGTGGTCGGCTCGTCGAGCAGGTACAGCGTCTCGCCGGTGTCTTTCTTCCCGAGTTCCTCGGCGAGTTTCACCCGCTGGGCCTCGCCGCCAGAGAGCGTCGTCGAGGGCTGGCCCAGGCGCATGTAGCCCAGGCCGACGTCCTGCAACAGTTTGAGGCGCCGGCGGAGCTGGCTGTGACTCTCGAAAAAGTCGTACGCTTCGTCGACGCTCATCTGGAGGACGTCCGCGATGGTTTTGCCTTTGAAGGTAACGTCCAGCGTCTCGTCGTTGTACCGGGCGCCGTCGCACTCCTCGCAGGGGACGTGGACGTCCGAGAGGAAGTTCATGTCGATCTTGACGGTGCCCTGGCCGCCGCAGGCCTCGCAGCGGCCGCCCTTGACGTTGAAGGAGAACCGGCCCTTCTCGTAGCCGCGCTGTTTCGCGAGATCCGTTTCGGCGTACAGCTCGCGGACGAAGTCGAAGACGTTGGTGTAGGTCGCGGGGTTGGAGCGGGGCGTCCTCCCGATCGGCGACTGGTCGATCAGGCGGACCGTCTCGATGGTATCGAGGCCCTCGATCCGGTCGTGCTCGCCGGGGTCGACGCTCGTGTTGTCGTTCATCTCGCGGGCTAACCCCTTGTACAGCACTTCGTGCATCAGCGTCGACTTGCCCGAGCCGGAGACGCCGGTGATCGCCGTGAAGCAGCCGATCGGGAGCTCGACGTCGAGGTCTTTGAGGTTGTGCTGGCGGGCGCCGCGGATAGTCAGATGGGCGTCGGGCTCGCGGCTCGCGGCTCCGCTGTCCCCGCTCGCTCTATCCGAGCCCTCCCCACTGTCGGGCTCGCGGCTCGCGGCTTTACCGTCGCCGCTCGCTCCGTCCGAGCCCTCCCCTCGGTCGGGCTCGCGGCGCTCTTCGGGGACGGGAATCGCCTTCTCCCCGGCCAGGTAGTCACCGGTGACGCTCTCCTCGCTTTCCAGCACCTCGTCGATCGACCCGTTGACGACGATTTCGCCGCCGCGCTTGCCGGGGCCGGGCCCCATGTCGATGATGTTGTCCGCGCGGCGCATCGTCTCGGTGTCGTGTTCGACGACGATCAGCGTGTTGCCGATGTCCCGCAGTTCTTCGAGGGTGTTCAGCAGGCGGTCGTTGTCCCGCTGGTGGAGGCCGATCGAGGGCTCGTCCAGCACGTACAGCACGCCGACGAGGCCGGAGCCGATCTGCGTCGCCAGCCGGATGCGCTGGCTCTCGCCGCCCGAGAGCGTCGACGCCTCCCGATCCAGCGTCAGGTACTCCAGGCCGACCTCGCACATGAACCCGAGGCGAGCGCGGATCTCCTTGAGGATCTCCTCGGCGATCTTGGTGTCGCGGGCGTTGAGGTTCGCCTCCATCCCCTCGAAATGGTCGAGAGCGTCGCCGATCGACATCTGGTTGACCTCCGTAATCGAGACGCCGTCGGAGGAATCCTCCGGCGAGCGTCCGTTCGCGTCGCTCGCGGAGACCCCGTCGACGAGGACGGCGCGGGATTCCGCTTTGAGCCGGGTGCCCTCGCAAGCCGGGCAGGTCGTGACGGCCATGTACTCCTCGATGTGCTCGCGCGCGCGGTCGCTGTCGGTCTCGACGTGGCGGCGCTCCAGGTTGGGGATGACGCCCTCGAAGCGTTCGGTCTTCTCGCGGGTCCCGTTCTTGGTCGTCCACTCGAAGTGGACGCGGCTGTCGGTGCCGTAGAGGAACTGCCGGCGGATCTCGGGGTCGAGCTCCTCGAAGGGTGTGGAAAGCGAGACGCCGAAGTGCTCGGCGACGTTGTCGAGCTGGCGGGAGTAGTACGTCCGGTTGTAGCTCCAGGGTTCGAAGACATGTTTGAGTGGCTTGGAGGGGTCCTCGATGACGAGGTCCTCGCTGACCTCCTTGGTCGAGCCGATCCCCTCACACTCCGGGCAGGCGCCGTGGGGGCTGTTGAACGAAAACGAGCGGGTCTCGATCTCGCTGATGTCGATGTTGCAATGGTTACAGGCCAGTTCCTCGGAGAACTCGACGATCAGGCGGTCGTCCTGTTCGGCCGGCTCGTCCTCCCCGTCCGTCTCGTCGGCGAGGTCGCCGGTCGAGCGCGCGGTCGCGCCGCCGACGTCGACGCCCTCGGGGTCGGGGAAGATGACCTTGAGGACGCCGTCGGCCTCCTCGAGTGCGGTCTCGACGGAGTCGGTGATCCGCGAGCGGGCGTCCTCGCTGATCCGGACGCGGTCGACGACCACGTCGACGGTGTGGTCGTAGTTCTCGTCGAGGTCCGGCCGTCCTCGGGCGGCGCCCGAGGGCTCGTCGGACGTCGTCTGACGGTGATCGACGGTGAGGTCGTAGCGTTCGCCGTCGACCTCGACGCGGGTGTACCCCTCGCTCACGAGGTCGTCGAACAGCTCCTCGAAGGCGCCCTTCTGGTCGCGGACGACCGGGGCACAGATCTTCGCGCGAGTTCCCTCGGGCGCCTCCAGCAGGCGGCGGACCATCTGCTGGGCGCTCTGGTCGTCGACCTCGCGGCCACACTCCGGGCAGTGCGGCGTCCCGACCCGCGCGTACAGCAGGCGCAGGTAGTCGTGGAGTTCGGTGACCGTCCCGACCGTCGAGCGGGGGTTGTTGGCGGCGTTCTTCTGGTCGATCGAGATGGCGGGCGAGAGCCCCTCGACGTTCTCGACCTGCGGCTTGTCCATCTGCCCGAGGAAGTTGCGGGCGTACGCCGACAGTGACTCGATGTAGCGGCGCTGGCCCTCCGCGTAGATGGTCTCGAACGCCAGCGAGGATTTCCCCGAGCCCGACAGGCCCGTGACGACCGTCAGCTCCTCTCGCGGCACCTCGACGTCGACGTCCTTGAGGTTGTGCTCTTCGGCCCCACGTACCTCGATGAAGTCGCGGCTCATTCGTTGTGGTTGCCAGGGACCGCTAGTGTGAAACGCTGTCGGTTCGTCCGCCCGCGACTGGAGTTTGGGAGCGGGAGCCGCTGTAGCCGTTCTGTCCGCGCTTGTGCCGGACCCCCGACGAACGGTGGATTTTATGCCATTCAATACCTACACTGTTAGTGTTCGTACCGATGTTATGAGATGTTTTCGACACAGACAGACGGGGTGGCGGAGTGCGAGGCGCCGTTCACGGGGTCGGAGCGCGCCCGCCCGCAGCGCGGACGGTAGCGGTGCTGCCGCCGACGGGGCGACCCCTGATGCGGTAGCCGCCGACGGGGCGGCCGCTGATGCGGTAGCCGCCGACAGGGCGACCCCTGACGGGGCGACCGCCGACGGGACGGGCCGGCTGGTCACCGACGGCGGGAGGCCGTCGACGATCGAGAGCCTGGAGGAGCCGCTGGAGCGCGTCTCAGACGGTTTCCTGGCAGTCGACGGGGAGTGGCAGGTCACCTACCTCAACGAGACGGCCGCGGACCTGCTGTCGGCCTCCAGGGAGGCGCTGCTGGGCGCAACCCTCCCCGACGCGCTGCCGGCGTTCACCGACTCGGGGTTCCACGAGGCGTGTCGCGACGCGATGGCGTCGGGGACGGAGACGACGTTCGAGGAGCGCTACGAGCCGCTGGAGCAGTGGTTCGAGGGGACCGCCTACCCCTCGGCGGACGGGCTCTCGGTGATCTTCCGGAGTGTGACCGAACGCAAGCGGATGCGCCGGGAGCGCGAACAGCGGGAGATGACGCTCGAACGACTCAACGGGATCGCGTCGGACCTGACGCTCGACCGCGGGGCGAAGATCGAGCGCCTGCTCGCGGCCGGGACCGACCGGCTGGGCACCTCCCACGGGTTCCTGACGCGGATCGAGGGCGACACGCAGGAGATCGTCAGCGCGGTCGGCGACCACCCGGCGCTGCAGCCGGGCGAGTCGGCCCCGCTCTCGACGGCGTACTGCCGGCACACGCTCCGGGAGGGCGAGGCGCTGGCCGTCTCGGACGCGCTCGCGGAGGGCTGGGCGGACGACCCGGCGTACGAGCAGTTCGGGCTGGGCTGTTACCTGGGCGTGCCGATCCACGTCGGCGGCGAGCAGTACGGCACCGTCTGCTTCGCCGATTCGGAGCCCCGACGGTCGCGGTTCGACCGCCGCGACGAGACGTTCATCGAACTGCTGGCCGACTGGCTCCGCCACCTGCTCGAACAGCGGGCCTACGAGCGCGAACTCGAAGAGCAGCGGGCGTTCACCGAGAGCCTGATCAACAGCCTGCCGGACCTGCTGTACGCGTTCGACGAGAGCGGCGAGGTGGTGCGCTGGAACAACAGCCTCGAAGCGGTCACCGGCTACGGGCCCCAGGAGGTCGAGGGGATGGAGGCGCTCTCGTTCATCGCGCCCGAGGACCGCGAGGCCGTCACCGAGGCGATCAGCGGCGTCTGGGACGGCGAGCAGGCCTCCGTCGAGGCGCGGATCCGGACCCGCGACGGCGAGGAGATCCCATACGAGCTGTCGGGGAGCCCGCTCCGGGACGAGACGGGATCGGTCGTGGCCGTCGCGGGCGTCGGCCGGGACGTCACCGAGCGGAAGGCCCACCGCGAGCGGCTCTCGAACCTGCTGGAGACGACGCGGTCGCTGATGCAGGCCCGCGACCGCGAGCACGTCGCCGAACTCGCGACCGCCGCCGCGCGGGACCTGCTCGGCTTCGACAGCAGCACCGTCCGGCTGTACGACAACGACGCGAAAACGCTGGTGCCCGCGGCTGCGACCGGGCGCTCGCTGGCGGAGCTTCCAGTGACCGACGTCGAGGACGGCCCGCCCGGGGAAGTGTTCGCCTCCGGCGAGTCGCGGCTCACCGCCACACCGACCGACGCCGACGTGGCCGAACTCGGCGACGTTACCGCCGCCATGTACTACCCGATGGGCGTCCACGGGACCATCGCCGTCGGCGTCACCGACCCGGACGGGTTCGACGACACCGACGAGCAGGTGCTCGCGCTGCTCGCCACGAGCGCCGCGGCCGCCTGCACGCGCGCCAAGCGCGAGCGGGAGGTCCGGGAGGCCCGCGAACACACCGAGCGGACCCTCGACCGGGTCAACGGCCTGCTGCAGAACACCGTCGAGGAACTGGTCCAGGCGACGACGCGCGAGGAACTGGAGACGGGGGTTGTCGAGGAGCTCGCGGCGGCCGACCCGTACGCGTTCGCCTGGATCGGCCAGCCGGACCTCGCCAGCGAGACACTCTCGCCGACCGCCTCGGCCGGCGACGCCGCGCTCCCGATCCACGGCCACTCGTTCCCGCTCGCGCAGGGTGGCGAACCCGTCAGCGACGCCTTCCGCGACGGGACGCCACAGATCGTGGAGGATGTCGGGGACGGCGACGGTCCCTGGGGGGACATCGCCGGCGACGCCGACGTCGAGGCCCTGCTTGTCGTGCCGCTGGTGTACAAGGACGCCACCTACGGCGTGCTCGCGGTGTTCGCGGAGTCGGCCGACGCCGTCGACGAACGCGAGCGGGTGGTCGTCGAGGCGATCGGCCGCGCGGTTGCCAACGCGATCAACGCCGTCGAGCGCGGCCGGATCCTCGACGCGACCGAGATCATCGAACTGGCGTTCGCGGTCGGCGACCCCGACCTGCTGTTCAACCGCCTCTCGGCCGGCGCCGACTGCCGGATCGAGTCCGCCGGCATCGACTACCGCTCGGACGGCAACGTCCGGCTGTACCTCACCGCGACAGGCGTCGACGCCGCCGACCTGCTCGACGTCGCCGCCAACGACGCCGGCGTCCGGGACGCGACGCTCATCACCGAGCACGAGGACGAGTGTCTCCTCGAGGTGATCGTCGCGGAGTCGCTGTTCGCCATGCTGACCGAGTACGGCGCGGCCCCGCGGGGGGCGACCGCCGAGAACGGGACGACGGAGTTCACAGTCGAACTCCCCTACGAGGCGGAGGCCCGGGAACTGTTCGAACTGGTCGAGGACCGCTACCCGGGCACCGAACTGCTGGGCTACCACGAGCGCGAGCGCGCCGTCGAGACCCGCCAGGACTTCAAGGCGGCGCTGAGCGACCGGCTCACCGACCGCCAGGAGACCGCGCTCCGGACCGCCTTCCTCGGGGGCTTTTTCGACTGGCCCCGCGACGTCGACGGCAACGAACTCGCCGAGGCCATGGACATCTCCCGGCCCACCTACCACCAGCACCTCCGGGCCGCGCAGGCGAAGGTGTTCGAGGAACTGTTCGAGTGACCGGACCTGCCGCAAACCGCCTCTCCGAGCTTTTCAACCACTGTCAACGTGTTTCTGCCGGCCACACAGACCACGTCCCACGAAAACGAGCACAACGTATTTATCCACTTCCCGGGAACTCGGCGGTATGGCCTACAGCTACGAGCCACACTACTGGGAGGACTTCGAGGTCGGACAGACGTTCGAGACGGTCGGCCGGACCGTCACCGAGTCGGACTTCGTCTTCCACTCGATGTTCGCCGGCGACTGGACGGAGCTGCACACGAACCGGGAGTTCGCCGAGGACGGCCCGTTCGACGGCCGCGTCGCCCACGGCCCGATGACGTTCGTCCTCGCGACCGGCTTCGTCTACCGGTGTGGCATCGTCGAGCGAACGGTCTACGCGTTCCTGGGTATGAACTACATGGACATCCCGAACCCCGTCGCAACCAACGACACCATCTCGATGGAAATGGAAGTGATGGACAAAAAGAGGATCGGCAGCGTCGACGGCGCGGACATGGTGACCATCGACAGCAAGGTTACCAACCAGGACGGCGAGGCTGTCTTCGCGGGTGACATGAAGTTCCTCGTGAAGAACAAAGGCGAGTGGGACGAGGAAACCCACCCCTGATATACAGCCGGACGTGACTCTGTTAGACGCCAGGACACGATATCCGCGAGTATCGACCCTGACAGTCCCGAGTTGTGTCGAGATGACGTAGGCAAATCACATCTGGCTGTATAGCGATTGCTGTGACTCGTTCCCGGCGGGTATTCGCCAGACGCCAGTATCGGGCCGTGAAACCGACGTATGTTTGTAGCCGCCAGCGCTGCACTCACACATGGCCGCGAGGGATTCAGTTCCGCTGAGCGAATCGCACACGGAGATGACGGAGATGCTGCTCCCGAACGACACCAACAACCTCGGGCGGGCGCTAGGGGGCGTCGTGCTGCACTGGATGGATATCTGCGGCGCTATCTCGGCGATGCGCTTTGCCAACCAGCAGTGTGTCACCGCCTCGATGGACCACGTCGACTTCATCGCGCCGATCGACCTGGGCGAGATCGCCGTGATCCAGTCGTACGTGTTCAACACTGGCCGGACAAGTATCGACGTGAAAGTCGACGTCCACTCGGAGAACCCCCGGACAGGGAAACACCAGGAGACCACCACTTCGTTTCTGACGTTCGTCGCCATCGACGAGGGAGGGAAACCGGTCGAGGTTCCTGATCTGGCCTGCGAGACCGAGGCCGAGGAGGATCTCCGCCAGATGGCCGTCGAGAAGCGGCAGGCGGAACTCGAATCAATCATCGAGCGAATGGAGTAGTCTGGGCGGTTTCGCACACGTTCACAGCACGTTTCTCCCTCGAGTGGATCTGTCGTAACGAGTAATCTCAGATCCGTTCGCCCAGAGGGAGTTGCTGGTCGAGGTACTGCGCGACCGGTTCGCGTCGGCGCTGGCGATCGGTACCCAGATGAGTCTCTCGCGTTCGCTGTGGGGACTCCGGGAGTTCCTGGGCGAGTTCACATATACAGCCAGACGTGATTCGGTTACCCATCTCGACACAAATCAGTGGTCTCACGGTCGCTACTCGTAGATATCCTGTCCTGACGTGTCACAGAGTCACGTCCGGGTGTATTGAAAAGACTCACGGCGCTGCTGGTAGTCCCTGTGTGTTCAGAGCAGCACGTCACCTGGCGGGTCATCTCCTGGAGGGTCCTCGCCGGGTGGATCGTCACTTGGCGGGTCATCTCCGGGTGGATCGTCGCCTGGTGGATCATCTCCGGGTGGATCGTCGCCCGGTGGATCATCACCTGGCGGGTCATCTCCTGGAGGGTCCTCGCCGGGTGGATCATCTCCGGGTGGATTATCTCCGGGTGGATCGTCACTTGGCGGGTCCTCGCCGGGTGGATCATCACCTGGCGGGTCATCTGCGGGTGGATCATCTCCAGGCGGATCGTCACTTGGAGGGTCCTCGCCGGGTGGGTCATCTGCGGGTGGATCATCTCCGGGTGGATCGTCACCTGGAGGGTCATCTGCGGGTGGATCATCTCCGGGTGGATCGTCACCTGGAGGGTCATCTCCGGGTGGATCATCTCCAGGTGGATCCTCGTCCGGAGGGCTCTCCCCCTCACCGGGCGGACCCGTTTCGTTGTTCGCATCCCGGGACTGATTGATCGGCGGACCGAGTTCATCGGGCGGTCCACCGCCGATATCCTGGCCAATCTCAGCGATTTCCGGGCCACTGAGCTCGCTGGCGCGCTCCTGAAGTGTGAGTATCGCGGTCGTGTTCACGCCGCGGTCCTCGAGCAGTTCGACGGGGAGATCGCTCGCTGCGCGTGCAGACTGGTTGCTGAGCGCCTCCAGTGCCTCGATCTCGGCTGCGATCTGCGCCATCTCGGCCCGGTAGCGCCCGAGATCGATCTCGCCGTCCTCGAGCATCACTTCGAGTTCGGCTTTCCGCTCCTCCAGGGCCTCGATCCGCGCCTCGACGTCACTGACCTGCTCGCTGACCGCGTCAGCCTGCTCGGCCTGTGACGCGGCCTGCTGGAGGCGAATACTGAACGAGCGGTGTTCGAGGCCCGCCTCTATCTCCGCCTTCTGGACGCCGACGACGCCCGAGAGCCGCTCACCGGGTGCCGTCTCGTTTGCCGCCTGGTCGGCGGCTCCTGACCCACTCATCGCCGCCATCCCGACTGCTGGCACCCCAACGAGCAGTGCCAGCCCGATCGTGACGGCCACAACGAGCGTCGTTCGTCGCATCGTATCCTCCTCTTCATTCGGGTTCTCCATATAAACCTCCCATTCTAAAGGCCGTTCGCGCCGGATTAACTCGGATTAACCTCCCGGACGGCGCCGGTTCAGTTTCTGATACCGCCGATGGATCAGCCTGAGCGGCCAGCATCTGTGAACCGAGCGACACGACCGGGCTACGCGTTCGACTCCGCATCGGACTCACCACCTTCAGTCGAGTTGTCGTCGGCGCCACCCTCGATGTCGACATCCGGGAGGGTAAGCACGTTCTCGCGGCCGAGTCGGAACGAATCAACCTCGTCGTCGTCGCGCAGGCCGCCGACGACCTGGCTCGTCTTGGCGGCCGTCCAGTCGAGCTGTTCCGCGACCTGTTTCTGTTTCATCCGCCCGCCGTTCTTCTGGAGCAACTGCAGGACCCGCTCCTCGTTGCTCAACAGGTCTTCTGGCGGGGTGTCCCCGGTGCCGGTCGCCGCCCCGCCTTCACTGCTGCCGTCCTCTCCCCTGTTCGTGACCAGCACCGCGACGCCCGCACCGGCGACCAAAACGAGGCCGACGATGCCCAACATCGGCATGACACTCATGCTCGAACTCCCGCCGTCATCAGCGCCCCCGTCGTCGGTGCCGCCGTCGTCGGTGCCGCCGTCGTCAGTGTCGCCATCACCGTCGCCGGAGGGGTCCCCCGGATCGGACCCGCCGTTGCCCACCCCATCGTCCGCGTCCGTCGAGAGCACGACCCTGGGCTGTCCGGCTTCGAAGTTGATCTGTCCCTGCCAGACGATGCTGTTGTTCTCGACTCGCTCCGGATCGGGTTCGCTCGACGCGACGCCGTACCCGTCCGGCCACTGAAACACCAGGCTCTCACTGTCGTCGAGAAACAGCGAATCGACAGCGTCCCCTGTCCGTATCGTCCCGTCGTCCACGACCGCGAACCCGCCCCATTCGAACCGGTACCGCACGTGCCCGAACTCGGCCTGGAGCTGGCTGTCGCGGTCGGTGGATACCGCGAACCCGCTGGCAGTCATCTCTCGATCCGTCGCCGATTCCGCCGCTGCAACCGTCCGGTTCATCCGCTCTCTGAACGGACCGAGGTAGGCGCTCTCGTTCGACGCGATCTCCGACTGGATCTCCTCGAACGCCTGTCTGTCCGCGTCACTGTCGAGCCTGATCTGGTAGTCGATCTCCAGCGTCGCGGTGCCGTTCTCGTAGATCTGCGCACTCATCGTGATGTCGTCGGCGTCGATCTCCACCTCCGGGGCGGCCCCTTCCTGGACCTGCTGGCTGTCTGTCTGCCATACCACGGTTCCATTGTCGCCGCCACCGGCTCCCTGAGCGAGGCTTACTCCCACGAATGCGACCCCCAGCACTGAGAAGACAAGACAGAGCAGTAGAAACTGTGTAATTCGTCCGCCAGTCGACTCCATTGCAGGTAGGTTCGACCTGCAAAGTGAAAGGTGTTCCTGTGGTCGCCGGGCCAGAAGGCATTAGTCAGCTACCCACGAGTAAACTGTGGGCTTGTCGGTGGACTCCCGCACTTCGCGCCCCAACACGAAAGCCCCACGCCCGCTCCGTTCGAAGAGTGGGCTTTCTCAGGTGGCTTCCAGCACGGGAGTCGGAGCGGTGCGTTCAGCATCCCCGACTTCGGGGCTGGCTGACGGACAGCCCGTCCATCCGAGGACTTCTGCCCCTGATGGACGTCTATTACCGTTATTTCCGAACTCAAATCAAGCTTACGCGTTTCCTCCCACGGCTACAGCCGGTGGGCTTCCGCGCTGTTACCGCTGTGACTGATCGATTCTGGCGAGAGACAGAGCCAGAAAGCCTTTGACCGCGCGGGCGCCAGCACCGGACATGCGAGCCAAAATCGAAGTCGAGACCCTCCTGCAGGTCATTTTGGTGCTGATACTGGTGTGGCTGACCCTGGAGATTCTGGATCTGGCGTTCGGGCTCCTCGGCGCGTTGCTCGGTCCGTTCACCAACATCTTCGGGCTGATCATCGCAGCCCTCATCGTCCTGTGGCTCCTGGACCGGATCTAGCTCCGTGTACAGCCTGAACGTCCCCGTCCCCGCTGCCGTCGCCCGCCTCGCGAGCGACCTCGCCCGGGAACTCCCGGACGCCCGAGCGCGAGTGCGCGGCGAACACACACTGCTGCTCAAACGGCTGCGTGCCGGCACCGACACCCCCTACTCGCAACTCGAAGCGCGCGCCCGAGACGTACTGCGGGGACAGGCACCTTTCGAACTGCGCGTCCCGGAAGTGGGGCTGTTCCGCGAGGCCGCGTCTGGCCCGTCGCCGGTCGTCTATCTCGCTGTCGAGTCGCCGGAACTTCACAGAGTCCATCGGACGCTTGCGACCGCGTTCGACCCGGTGGAGGAAGTCGAGGGCGAGAACTACGTCCCCCATATAACGATCGCTCGCGGCGGATCGCTGGATCGAGCCGAACGCCTGGCCGGCCGATCAGTCGAACCGATCACCTGGACTGCGACGGAACTCGTGTTCTGGGACGCCGAGCGCGAACAGCCCGTCAGCCGGCTCTCGCTGCCTGCCTGATAAAGTCCTCATACTGATGGCTGTACGTACGTGAACACTCGAATTGAGAATCCAGGCGGAACGGGTCTGTCTCCGCAGAGAGCAGCGACTGGTGAGTAAAAGAATTACAGCCACCAGTATCAAGCAGATGGGATACTGGGGCGAAACCAGTATCGAGGAACAGGGACCAGCAGAAGGGTCCGACCGGTCAGCTACGAGTCGAGTGCATCCCTTACGTCGTCGAGCGTGAACGCTCCCTCGTACAGCGCAGTCCCGACCACGACCGCCGCCGCCCCGGCATCTCTGAGTGCGAGGACGTCCTCGACGGAGGCGACGCCACCGCTGGCCACGACCGGGATGTCGACCGCCTGGGCCAGCTGGCGGACCGGGGCAGTGCGAACGCCTTCCAGTTGTCCCTCGACGTCGACGTCCGTGAACAGGATCGCTCCGGCGCCGAGCTCCTCGTACCGGCTCGCTGCCTCCGCCGGGTCGAGCCCCGTTTTCTCCGTCCACCCGGAGACCACCACCTCGTCGTCTTTCGCGTCCAGGCTGACCATCACCCGGCTGGGGTAGGACTCGCTGATTTCGGCCACGATGTCGGGGTTCTCGACGGCGGCAGTCCCGAGGATCACGCGGTCGACGCCGCGCGAGAGCAAAGATTCCGCGTCGGCCGCGGTCCGGATGCCCCCACCCAGCTGGATCTCGACCGGGGAGGACTCGACGACGGCGTCGATCGCGTCGGCGTTGGCGCGCTCGCCGTCGAACGCCCCGTCGAGGTCGATCAGGTGCAGCGTCTCCGCGCCCGCGTCGATCCAGCCCTTCGCAGCCTCGACCGGATCGCCGTACGTCGTCTCCGTCCCCCGCTCGCCGCCCACGAGCTGGACGACCTGCCCGTCCTGCATGTCCACCGCCGGGATCACCTCGAACGCCTCGAACATGGACGGTCCGACGGCCGACGCGGACGAAAGGATGTCGATCGGGCGTAGCGGTCCGCTCGTAACTGTCGCGCCCGTTTGCTCAGATCGACGACTCGTCGAAGCTGGAGCCGATGCGGTACGGCGACTCCTCGTCCTGGTCGCCGTCGAGTTCGTCGAGGTGGACGATGTCCTCCTGGTCGTGCTCGTCCAGTTCCTGCCGGAGTTTCGTCACGTAGCGTTTGTGCTCTTCGAGCTGTTCGCGCAGGTGTTCGGCCTCCAGTTCCAGCCGCTCGTGTTCGCGGACGAAGCTCTTGGGGACGTTCACTTTCGGCGGGAAGCTCTCGCTCGTGCTCGTGCCGTCGGCGGACTCGCTGACCTCGTGCTCGGGAACGACTTCGACCTGACCGCCGTGGGCAACGAGCATGTCGACGTAGTCACGGAAGACCGCCGAGAGGGAGATGTCCCGCTCCTCCGCGATGTCGCGCAGGGTCTCGAACTTCTCCTGACTCACGCGGAAGGAGATCGTCTTGTTCTTGTTACCCATGGTTGATACTATGTTGTCGGTTCCTCGTATTTAACCGTTTGTCAGACAGTACCTTGTCAGCGTCGAAAAACGAGGGATCGAGCGGACCGGAGGTTAGTCTGCGCTCGCTTCGGCCTGCTCGGCTTCGAGGCTCTCGAGGGCCTCGATCGCGGTCCGGCGGTAGTTCTCCACCGGCCGTTCGTCCTGGTCGTACTGCTCGCGGGCCATCCGGACGTACTCGGTATCGGTCTCCTCGCACGCCTGGACGCGCTCGATCGTCCGCTCGGCGGTCTCGACGACCCACCGGTCGCGGGTCGCCTCGTCGACGGCCGTGATCGACTCGGGCCTGATCGAGACGTTCACGTCGCCGTCGTCGGTCTCGTAGGTGCGGGGTTTGCCGACGACCGACACGTAGGCGGGCGGCTCCAGCTCCCGCAGCATCGAGGCGGCGTCGGGCTGGTACTGCCCGGCGTAGGTGAAGAACGTGTCGCCGTTGGGATCGACGACCCGCCCCTGCCAGTATTCGGAGTCCTCGCCGACGTCCTCAGTCTCCGTGAGGGTGCCGACGACGAAGATCCGGTTGACGCGCTGGCCGGTCGGCAGCAGCGCGTACACCGGCGCACGGTCGTCGTCGCTCTCCTTGAACGTGTACGTTGCGTCGTTGAACTCGCGTGCGAAGACACGGCGCGCGACTTCGCGGGTCGGTGTCGTTGCCATTTAGATCGACCTCGCTTTGATGAGGACGGCTTCGGGATCGGTCGTCTCTGTGATGCGCTCGAACTCGTCGGCCAGGACGTACCGGCCGAACGTCGGCCCGACAACGCGGTAGTACCGGCCCAGCACTTTCTCGTGCATCTCGTCGGCAACGACGGACGTGTCCAGGGCGTCCATCGCCATCTCCTGGGCCTCCTCGAGGCTGATGCCGGTCACGGCTTCGGTCGCCTCGCGGTCGAAGATCACTTCGTGGACGTCCATTCCGTTGTCGATGACGGCCTTGATCCGGAGGTCGAACTCGCCGTCGACCTCGCCGTGCTCCGAACAGCGGCCGTTCTGGAGCACGCGCGTGCAGTCCTCGTCGGGGCAGCGCTTGATCAGCCCGGAGCCGGACTGGATGTCGACCAGGGCGCCCTCGATCTCGACCTCGTCGTCGCCGACCTCCATCTCCTCGTCGAGCTGTTCGATGGTCGTCGTGCGGTTGAGCTTCACCGAGAACTGGCCCTGGTACTCGTCGGTGACGATGTTGCGCAGGTCGTACACCTCGCCCTCGTCGAGTTCGGAGAGGTCAGACTTGGACCACTTGGTGAACTTGATCGTCCCGGTCTCGTCGCCGAGCAGGCCGACCTGGGCCACGGCGTCGCTGCGGGGATCCCACAGGTCGACGACCTTCGCTTTCAGGTCGATCCACTCCTCGGCGGTGTCGACGTCGCCGACCTGCTTGCGTTCGTTGCCGCCGCCGCCGAGCTGGTCGCGGTCCATCCCGGCCTCGTCGAGGTACGTGTTGATCACGCTGCGGCGGGCCTCGCTCGTCGGGACCTTGTACTCGTTGACCAGCGTGTCGAGGCGCTCCTCGACGTCCTCGACCGTCAGGTCGAGCTGGTCGGAAAACTGTTCCTGTATCTCCTCCGCGTGTGTACGCAAATCTGTTGCAGTCATCGTTCGCTCACTGTCTCCACGTTGTTTTCGGTGGGAGACATACGTTGGTTGGCGCCCGATGATATAAAAGGTGTCGGAACCGGAGTGAAAGTGTCCACGTCCGTCGGTTCCGGGCCCCGACGAGCAGTGCCGACGGGTCTTTGTGTCCCCCGGTCCAACGACCTCGCATGACCGATCCGGATCGGCTGACCCGGTTCGTCCGCACCACGTTCCGCGGCGCGGGCCGCCAGTACGCCGAGGCCAAGCGGGCGTTCCGCGACGCTCGCCACGGCGCGCTCGCGGACCTGCCGACGGACGAGGAGGGACGGGCGCGCATCGTCTGTCGCCGGCACGCCGAGAAGCGGGCAGTCCGGGTCGACGAGGAGGGGTATCCGGGGTGTTACGACGGTGACCATCCCGACTGTCAGGGGTGCGTCGAGGACATTCGCGACGCCACGATCGAAACCTGGTAGGGGCCTCGCCCGGCGAACGCTCCCCATGAGCGAGGACGAGGTGAGCCCGGAGTCGCTGCGGGAGCGGATCAGGGAGGACCTCGCCGCCGCCGGGATCGACCCTGCCGTCGAGGGCAGATCGCTGTGAACGGCACCGGACTTTTTTCGGTTGACCTACGTCTTGAACCGCATCCGGGCAAGCAGCGCGATCGCGGCGACTGCGCCCAGAACCGCCAGCACGCCGAAGCCGGGGCCGTCGCCGTCGTCAGTCGACTCGTTGTCATCGCCGGTGGATCCGTTACCGTCGGCAGTTGACTCGTTGCCGTTCTCGGCACCGTTCTCAGTGCCGTTCTCCGTTCCATTCTCGGCACCGTTCTCCGTTCCATTCTCGGCACCGTTCTCCGTTCCATTCTCGGCACCGTTCTCCCCGCCGGTTTCGTCGCCGCCCGAGACGACCAGTTCGGCCGAGTCGGTCGCCGTTGCGCCGGCGTTGCCGGGGGCGTCTTCGCCCGTCGTTACGCTGACGTCGTAGAGGCTCGGGACGCCAACACTGTCGTCGGTGTCGGCCGACGTGTTGACCAGCGTCGTGCCGTTGCCAGCCGAGAACCCGTCGTTCCCGTCAACGACGGCCGCGGGATCGAACGAGACTGTGGCGTTCCCGTCGCCGTCGTCGTCGCTCACAGTCGCAGTGACCGTCGCGCTCTGGCCGATGAAGTTGATCGACACCGTCCCTACGTCCGTGTCCTGGTACGAGAGCTCCATCGTGAGTTGCTCGCCGCCCTCGTACACCGCACCGGAGGCCGGGGATTCGATCGTGACCTGCGGATCGATCAGTTCCAGGACGCTCCTGTCGACCACATCGACGCCCTCCTCGTAATGGGGTCGGTCCCCGGCCGCGAGGGTGATGTCGTAGGTGGTCGAGCCGAGTCCTGCGTCGGCGAGTCCCTCCTCGTACTCCGGGGAGGTGTTCACCAGCTCGGCACCCTCACCGACCGAGAACCCGTCGTTCTCGCCGCTGAACGCGCCAGTGTCGAACTCGACGGTCACGTTCCCGCTCGAACCGTTGTCGCGGACCGTCGCAGTGAACCGTGCGTTCTGGTCGGAGCTGTTGGCGCCGACCGTCACCGTCACGTTCTCCGCGTCCGCCAGGGAGAGCTCGATCGGCACCGTCTCGCCGACCTGGTACGGCCCATCGTCCGGCGTGGGAGCGACGATAGACGGCGACTCCGCGCTTTCGTTGTCTCCGTCCTGGATCGCCACGTCGGGTGCGTCGACCCCTTGTTCGACCGGCTGCTCGGCCGCGGGCGTGGCCGCGACCACGCCACCGACACCGACCAACAGCAGTGCTATACCCCCAACTAACGCCAGCTGCGGAAGACCAATCCAACGGCTGTCTGTTTCCCTTGACATTGCGCACCTGTCTGTTCTCAGATAAGGCCCTAATAAGATATCTTTGCAAAAATAGGTTCTTTACCAACCGACAGATTTTTATCGGGCGCTGGAACCCCACCCCGGCCGGTCTCGAACCGTCGTCACTGGATATTCCGGTACGCCTCAAGGTAGTCCTCGATGACTGCTTCGTGGTCGTAGGCCCGCCAGAACTCGTCGACGGTCAGCTGCTCGAACTCGCCAGCGTCGACGATGGCGTCGGCGACGCCCTTGGGGTCGGTGACCCGGTAGCTGCGTTCGTAGTTCTCGATGAGTTCGTGGGCGCTGGATTCGGTCTGGTACTCGACGATGCCGACGCAGCCACAGGCCAGCGCCCACAGCAGTTCGGTCGCGAACATCTCCCTGTATGCGGTCTGGACGAACGCGTGGGCGCCGCGGTAGATTTCGAGACAGCGCGCCCGGTCGCAGGCGCCGACGAACTCCACCCGGTCGTCGATCCGCAGTTTCGCGACTTCGTCCTCGTACTCCCCCCTGAGGGGGCCGTCCCCGATGACCGTCGCCGACCACTCGCGCTCGCGCAGTTCCGCCAGACCCAACAGCAGGTCGTCCATGTTCGCGCTCTCGTCCAGCGGGTGGGCGTACACGACGTCGACCTCCTCCGCGGGGTCGGCGTCCTCGATAGCATCGAAGTCGATGCTCTCGGGGATCACGCAGGTACTGTCGTCGGTCGCGCCGAGTTCCCGGACGTTCGTCCGGACGAACTCCGAGGGGGTGACCACGCGCGCCGACTTCGTGGCCGCCCACCGGACCCCGCGGTCGTCCTCGTCGACGGTTTCGGTGCCGTACCACTCGACCGCGAGCGGTGACCGGGCGAGTTTGCTCCCGGTGTACGCCGCGACGACCTGGTTCGACGGCGTCGGCCGGGTGTGAACCACGTCGGGACGGTACCGGGCCAGCAGAACGGGGAGCCGGGTAAAAAACGACGACGCGGCGGTCCCGAGCGTCACCGCGCGGTACCGGACGCCGTCGACCACCATCTCGTCGTCGTAGTCGTCCCACCACTGTCCACAGAACACGGTGACTTCGTGACCGCGGTCCGCCAGCAGGCGTGCAACGCGTTCGAGACGACGTGTCGCGGGCCCGTCGTCGTGCCAACTCGTCTCCATCGCGACGAACGCCACGCGCATACTCCCCGGGACGGCGGCGGTTCTCAAAAATCCCCGGTTCCGAGGTTGCGGGCCACTCCGCGGGGGGCAGGTCGACGCCGACCGCGATCGCTGATACGATCGTGCGTGACTTTGTACCGCTATGGAATCGCGTGTTGGGCGTTTCATACTGATTGTTGTGAGTAGTTTCACCACCACATCGCAATAGCGGCGGTTTCACGGCTCGAAACTGGCGTCTGACGAATACCCGGCGGTAACGAGTCACAACAATCAGTATCAGCCCGTGAAACCAGCGATATTAGGGCTCAATGCTGAAAATACTCACGCACGACCGTATGACAGCGGACCTGGAACTGGGGGAACCCATTTGTGCCAGCCAGCCCTTCGGGCGGGTGTGACAGCGTACGATCTTGAGCGGTACCTCACAGTTCGACGGGCGTACGGCGCGAGTCTCGGGCCGGACGGGCGGCTCGCATTCCTGCTCGACACGACGGGCGTCCCGCAGGTCTGGATGCTGGACGAGCCACAGGGCTGGCCCACCCAGCGAACCTTCCACGACGAGTCGGTGTCGTTCGCCACGTTCTCGCCGACGAGTCCGGAACTGGTGTTCGGGATGGACGAAGGCGGCAACGAGCGAATGCAACTGTTCCGCCTCGACGCCGACGGCGCCATCACGCCGCTGACGGCGTTGCCCGAGGCGAAGCACCGCTGGGGCGGCTGGAGTTCGGACGGCGACCGGTTCGCGTTCGCCTCCAACCGCCGCGACGAGGCCGAGTTCGACGTGTACGTCCAGGACCGCGACGCGACCGGCGACGCCGCCGAGCGCGTGTTCGAGGGCGACGGCTGGTTCAGCGTCGCCGGCTGGAGCCCCGACGACGACGCGCTCGTTCTCTCGGAGGCCCACTCAAGTTTCGACCAGGACCTGTCCGTGCTCGACCTCGACACGCGCGAGCGGCGACAGCTCACCGACGACGACGAGCCGGTGCGCTACCACAGCGTCCAGTGGGGGCCCGACGGCGAGTCGCTGTACCTCGTGACCGACAGGGACTCCGACACGCTGTATCTCGCCCGGATGGACGCCGAAACCGGCGAACTCGAACGGCTCAGGGACGGCGGCGAGTGGAACATCGACGGCGTCGCGCTCGACGAGGACCACCGCCTGCTGGTGTACTCGCGCAACGTCGACGGCTACACCGAACTCGCCCTCGCGGATCTCGTCGGCCCGGCCGAACTCGATCCGATCCCGCTCCCCGACATCCCGGGCACCGTCGCGGGCGGCGTGAGTTTCAGTCCCGACGGCGACCGGCTGGCGCTTTCGTCCTCCGGCCGGAGCCTCAACACGAACGTCTCCGTCGTCGACGTCGCGGCGCTCCGCGAGGCGGACGGGGTGAGCGAGGCTACCGACAACGAATCCGAATCCGCGGGAGCCGTCACCCGCTGGACGGACGCCGCGACGGCGGGCATCCCGCGGGAGACGTTCCTCGAACCCGATCTCGTCCACTACGAGACGTTCGACGGCCGGGAGATCCCGGCGTATTTCACACAGCCGACGGAGATTCCGCCGGAGGGATCGCCGGTGATCGTCGACATCCACGGCGGGCCCGAGAGCCAGCGCCGGCCCTCCTTTTCGGGACTCACGCAGTACTTCCTCTCGCAAGGCTACGCCGTGTTCGAGCCGAACGTCCGCGGCTCGTCGGGATACGGGAAGACCTACACTCACCTCGACGACGTCGAAAAGCGGCTGGACTCGGTGCGCGACATCGGCGCCGCGCTGGACTGGCTCGAAGCCCGCTCCGACGTGGACACCGGTCGCATCGTCGCCAAGGGCGGGTCCTACGGCGGATTCATGGTGCTGGCCTCGCTCATCGAGTTTCCGGAGCGGTGGGCCGCCGGGGTCGACGTCGTCGGCATCGCGAACTTCGTCACCTTCCTCGAGAACACGGGCCCCTGGCGGCGCGAACTCCGGGAGGCGGAGTACGGGTCGCTCGCCGAGGACAGGGAGTTCCTCAAGGAGATCAGCCCGATCAACAACGCCGACCGGATCGAGGCGCCGCTGTTCGTCCTCCATGGGGCGAACGACCCCCGCGTGCCGGTCGGCGAGGCCGAACAGATCGCCGAGGAGGCCCGCGAACAGGGCGTTCCCGTCGAGAAGCTGATCTTCGATGACGAGGGTCACGGCATCTCCAAGCTCGAGAACCAGATCGAGGCGTACTCGGCGGTCGTCGAGTTCCTCGACGAGCACGTCTGATCGCCGGACTCCAAAGGCTCTTAGCGGGGACAGCCATACAGGGCGCGCATGGACGAGTACGAGGCGGTCGTCTATGACTTAGACGGGACACTCGTGCGACTCGACGTCGACTGGGACGCAGTGCACGCGGCCGTCGTCGAGCGACTCGACGAGCACGAGGTCGACGTCGGCGACCGGGATCTGTGGGACATCCTCGACGTGGCGGCCGAGCGCGGCGTAAAAGACGTCGTCGAGGAGACGATCGCAGCATTCGAGCACGAGGGCGCGAAAACGTCCCGCCGTCTGCCGCTCGCTGACGAACTGCCCCACGGGGTGCCGGTGGCCGTCTGCTCGCTCAACTGCGAGGCGGCCTGTCGGGTCGCCCTCGAACGGCACGACCTCGGCGGACACGTCGACGCGGTCGTCGGCCGCGACACCGTGGCCCGGCACAAGCCGAACCCGGAACCGCTGCTGTACGCGATCGAGTCCGTCGGCGCCCACCCCGAGCGGACGCTGTTCGTCGGCGACTCCGACAGCGACCGCGAGGCGGCAGCGGCCGCCGGCACCGCCTTCGAGTTCGTCGCAGCCCGGACTGCGGAGGCCCCACCTGAAGGCGAGAACTGATAGTAATTGTTGAGCTACGCTTCCTGGGAGCGCGCGTAGCCGTAGACACACAGCGAGATGAGCAGCCACAGCGGCGCCCCCACGCGGACGGCGAACAGTGCCCGGTCGGGCCATGTCGGCAGCGTGACGAACAGCGACGCGACGGCGACGACCGGTACGCCGACCGCGAGCGCGGCGATGAACGTCACCTGCATCACCCAGCCGTAGTCGACTCCCTCGGGGTCCGTCCGTTCTCCCTCCGGCGTCACGCGCCCCCGTTCGGGCGGCCGGCCTAAGCCGTTGCCGGTTTCCGGCCGGCCTGTCGGCCCGCTGGCACGTCCTGCGGGCGAACAGAAGGCGTTTCACCGGCCGTCTCCACCCTCCGGATATGCCGACTGTGCGCGATATCCGGGAGAAGGCCGGCGACGAACCGATCACGATGCTGACCGCGTACGACGCTGTGACGGCCAGCCTCGTCGACGCCGCCGGGGTCGACGTCGTCCTGGTCGGCGACAGCATGGGGAACGCAGTACTGGGCTACGACTCGACGCTCCCGGTCACCCGCGAGGAGGTCGCCTCCCGCACCGGCGCGGTCGCGCGCGGCGCCGACGACGCCCTGGTGGTCGCCGACATGCCCTTCCTCTCTTTTGGCACCGAACTCGCAACCGGGATCGAGAACTGCGGCCGGATGCTCAAAGAGGAGGGCGCCAGCGCGGTCAAGATCGAGAGCAGCGAGCACACCGTCGACCTCACAGAGCGCCTGACCAACATGGGCGTGCCGGTGATGGCTCACGTCGGGCTCACCCCCCAGAGCGTCAACCAGACCGGCTACCTCCGGCAGGGCACCGATCGCGAGGAGGCCCGCGAGATCCACGACCTCGCCGTCCGCCACGAGGAGGCCGGCGCGTTCGCCTGCGTGCTCGAACATATCCCCGACAACCTCGCTGCGGCGATCACCGACGACCTCGATGTCCCGACAATTGGCATCGGCGCCGGCACCGATTGTGACGGCCAGGTGCTGGTGATCAACGACGCCGTTGGACTCTCGGAGGGCTCGCCACCGTTCGCGGAAGCGTTCGGCAACGTCCGCGAGGAGATGGAAGACGCGCTCGACAGCTACGTTGAGGCCGTCGAGAGCGGCGAGTTTCCCGGCGACGAGCACAGCTACACGGAGCCGGAGCTGGACGAACTGTACTGAACCACAAGATCAGCGGCGATCCGTTACTTCCCCCAGAACGGGTCGCGCTGGCGGTGTTCGTCGAGGTACATGCTCAGGACTTCCCGCTCGTCGGCGGAGATGTCCTCGGCGAGTTCCTGTTCGAGGATCTTCGCGTGTTTCTCGGGGATCTCGACCCACAACTCGTCGCCTTCCTTGATCTGGCGGCCGACGGTCGGGCCGTCGATGGAGACGGCGACGCGCTCGCCCGTCCGGGCCTCGTCGACATCCTCGCCCTCGTCCTGGATCGACTTGAGCATCCCCACCCGCTCCGGTTCGCTGTCGTCGAACAGCACGACCCGGGAGTTGCGTTTCAGCAGGCCGCCTCGCACCTCGACGCCGACGACGGCGGGGTCGGACTGCCGGAACGTGTGGTCGGGGAGAATCTCGAATCTGGCCGGGCGCGTGATGTTTTCGAGCACCTGCTCCTGCTGGGCCTCCTCGATGGCGGCGACGTGTTCCTCGTACTCCTCGATGAGGCGGTAGATGACGTCGTGCTCGAAGATCTCAACGTCCTCCTGCTCGGCGAGGTCCCGCGCGTCGTCGAGCACGTCGACGTTGAACGCCAGCAGCGCCTGGCGCTGCGGCGAGTTGGCAGTCCCGGCCATCCGCACGTCCCGCGGTGCGACGTCGCCAACCTCCGCGCGCATGATCGGGATCTCCTCCTCGGCAAGCGTGCTCGCGAGCGCCTCCAGGCTCCCGAGCGTGTCCGCCTTCACCGTGAGGCCGTCCTCGTCGGTTTCGACCTCGATCTCGGCGAGTTCGGCCCGGACCTCGTCGAGCACATCCTCGACGCCGCGGTCGCGGACGACGCGGATCGGCGCGCCGGCCATCGCGTCGTCGAGGTCCGGGGCGGCGATCTTGACGCCCTGTGCGGCGACCACAGAGTCGACCTGTTCGAACGCCTCGTCGGCGCGGATCTCCGAGAGCGGGCGGGGCTGCAACAGCGCCCGCACCTCGGTGACGATCGGGTTGTTCACCCCGCCGACGACGATCTGATCGTCCGCGGCGATCGTCCCGTCGTAGATGACCGCGTCGATGGTCGTCCCGAAGCCCTGGGTCTCCTTGACCTCCAGGACGGTCCCCGCGCCGGGCCCTTCGACGTCGATCTCCATCTCCGATTTCATGTACCGCTGGGACAGGCCCATCAGGACGGTCAGCAGGTCGGGGATTCCCTCGCCAGTTTCCGCCGACACTGGGACGACGCCGACGTTCGCCTGGAAGTCCTGCACCCGCCAGTACATATCGGCGGAGAAGCCGGCGTCCGAGAGGTTCCCGATGATCTCGTAGAGGTTGTCGTTGAGGTCGGACTCGACGCGGTCGCTCTGGGCCTCGATGGCGACTTTCGACGGCCGGTCGGCCTCGGGGTTCCACCCGGGGACGGTATCGATCTTGTTCGCCGCGACGATGAACGGCGTGGCGGTCCGCTTGAGGATGTCGATCGCCTCGTGGGTCTGGGGCTGGAAGCCGTCGTTGACGTCGACGACGAGTACGGCGATGTCCGCGAGCGCGCCGCCGCGCGAGCGCAGCGTCGAGAAGGAGTGGTGGCCGGGCGTGTCGATGAACAGCAAGCCGGGGAGGTCGAAGTCGTCCGGGTTCACCAGCTCCCCGGCGATGTCGGAGATGACCGACAGCGGCACGGCCGTCGAGCCGATGTGCTGCGTGATCGCCCCCGCTTCCCCCTCGCTGACCGCGGAGCCGCGGATCTTGTCGAGCAAACTCGTCTTGCCGTGGTCGACGTGACCGAGCACCGCGACGATCGGCGTCCGCAGCGCGCTCGGCTCCGCGTCGGCTGGCTGGTCCTGTTCTGACATCCGATCACCCTAGAACTGGTAGAACCCAGCCGGTCGCCGCATTTAAGAACATCGTCTTTACTACCCGACCCCCTTGAGGTCCCCCGTACCAGCGCCCGTCCACTGCGAGTTTGGGGTTGTTCTGATACTGCCGGACGTGATTCCGTTCCCACCCGGATAGCGCTCAGCATCTGAGACAACCGAAACCCCCAGTCTGAGCATCACTCGGAGTAACATAGTCACGTCCGGCAGTATGACTACCGGTGGACGGTGATCGTGACTGCACCGCAGGCACACTCGTAGGCGCGGCGTTCGCCCCGCTCGGTCCGGTAGACGAGCATGCACTGCGGGTCGCCCAGTTCACGCTCGCACTCCTCACAGGTAGTGCCGAGTTGCTCCTCGAACATACGACACGGTCAGATCCGTACGCGTATCAATGCGAGCCTCCCCCGGAGTGAAAGTGAAAGTGTCCGACGTGGCGACCCTGGTCGGCTCCGGAGGTATGAGACAAAGGGGATCGGCAGACGGGCGTCGGATGCTCGCCGTAAATGCTTTGGCCGCGGCGTACGCCCGCCGTAGTATGGTTGAGGAGTGGCAGGCGACGGCACTCGAGGATGGGTCCTCGGGGTTCCAGGACGTCACAGTCCCGGGTCGTCCGGCGGCGTTTGCGGGCGCCGAGGGGGTCAGGTACCGGACGCGCTTCGACGACCCGCGGGACCCGGGCGACGACGCCGCAGTCATCGAACTCCGGGGGGTGTTCGCCCACGCCGAAGTCGAGGCCACGGGGGAGCGACTCGACGGCGACTGGGTCGCCGAACACGACGCGTACTTCGAGCCGCTGCGGATCCCGTTTCGCCCCGGCGATGAGAACGAACTCGTCGTGACCTGCCGGGCGCCGGGGGACCGCTTCGGCGGCATCCACGACTCGGAGCTGGTCCCCGAGGCGCTGCGGGTCCCGGGGATCTGGTGGGACGCGACGATCGAAACCTGTACGCTCCCTACTATCGACAGTCTCACCGTCACTCCCGAGGTGACCGAGGAGGGGGCGCAACTCCACATCGAAACGACCGTGCTGACCGACGGGCCGGTCGACGAGCGGATCACCTACTCGCTGCGCCCCGAGGGTGACCTGAACGCGCGGGGGATGATGGAGCGGGCGAGCGTCGAGACCGACGCCGCCGGGAAGACGACGGTCGAACACACCGTCGACATCCGCGATCCAGCGCTGTGGTGGCCGCGGGAACTCGGCCGCCAGCACCACTACACGCTCACCGCGAAGCTCGACGGGACCGAACACAGCCAGAAGACCGGATTCTGCGAGATCGGCTTCGAGGACGGCCAGTTCCGGGTCAACGGCGAACCGCTCAACGTCCGGGGTGTCAACCTCCTGACCGACAGCCCGGACGACGTCGACCGTGCCGTCGAAGTGAATGCGAATCTTCTTCGCGCCCACGCACACGTCCTGCCGGAGTCGGTCTACGAGCGCTGCGACGAGGAGGGGCTGCTCGTCTGGCAGGACCTGCCGCTGACCGGCCCCGGGAGCTTCGACGTCGACCGCGGCGCGACCCTCGCACGGGAGCTCTCCCGACAGTACGGCGCCCACCCGACCCTCGCCGCATACGGTGTCCACGACAATCCCGTCAACGCCTTCGAGAGCGGTCTCGGCGGCGGGTTCCTCGACGGCCTGCGGCTCCGCTGGCGCGCCTGGCGCAGCGACTACGACGCCGTCCCCGCCGAGGAGGTCGCTGATGCGTTCCCGGGCGACCGCCCGGTATTCCCGGTCGTCGGCGGGCCGGGCCTCGACGCCGACGCCGGCTCGTATTACCCCGGCTGGGACTACGGCGAGGCGACGGACATCGGGACACTACTGGAGCGCTACCCGACCGACGTCGTGGCGGAGTACGGTGCGGGTGCGGTGCCGGCCGACGCCGACAGGGCGGCCGCCGACGCTGCCGGCTTCGACGCCGCGAAACACGACAGCAGGGTGGCTGGCGACCACGAGGACTCCCAGGCCTATCAGGCGGCAGTCCTCCGGACGATCAGCGAACGACTGCGTGCCGACGGCGTGCCGGCCGTCGCGTTCGCGCTCCGGGATACGGACAGCACCGGAATGGGAGTGTTTGCCCAGGACGGCACGGCGAAGGCGAGCACAGAGACGCTCGCCCGCTCGTTCGCGCCGCTCCAGGCGTTTCTCGCGGATCCGACGCCGGGCACCAGCGAGGTGATCGTCGCCAACGACACTCCTGCGAATCACAACCTCGCCGTGGAGTGGTCTGCCGGCGAGGAGAGCGGGTCGTTCGACGCGGACGTCGACGCACAGGGCCGGTGGCGCGGTGGATCCGTGACCGTCCCCGGCGAAGCAGAGGGGGTCTCGATACTCCTCCGTGTCAACGACCACGAGATCGAAAACCAGTACGATATTTGAGACGTTATAGCGCGACGGGTCACCCCTGGTTTTCCGCACGTACGCGCGATCAAAAGTTGGATTACAGCCACGTCCGGAGCCGACCGGTAGGCTACGTATCGCATGGTAGTGAGAAACATGGGCGGATTTGACCGGAATGTTTAAATCCTCTACAGGGAGAATATTTGAATACCAGAACGCCGCAGGCGTTCCGGCAGTACAGTGTACCGCCCGCATGACAGGGAACAATTGTTATCTGCGTCGGCGACACGTGATCAGCTGTGCTGCCGCTGGCTGCGGCGGACATGGTAGTGAGGGTTAAACCATGGCAAAAGTACTAGACGAATCAAACAACGTAGAGATAACGGAAGAGGACCTCGAGACGAAATCGAAAGGCGAACTAATCAAGCTTGCCGGTAAGCTTCGCGACCGACGGAACGAGCTCAACCAGCTCGCCTCGGAGAAAGCCTCCGAGCGCGACGAGCTCAACGCGAAGACGCGCGAGAAAGTCGACGAGGCACAGGAGCACCGCGAGAAGCGCGACCAGCTCAACGAGGAGGTCCAGGAGCACAAGGAGAAGCGCAACGAGCTGAACGCGGAGGCAAACGAGCTCTTCGACAACCTCGAGGAGATGAAAGACGATCTGAAGCTCGACGAGGGCAAGCAGATCGAGGAGCTCGAGGAGGAGATCGAGGACCTGGAGTTCAAACAGCAGACCGAAGTCCTCGACGCCGAGGATGAGCGCGAACTCATCGAGAAGATCGAGGACAAACGCGAGAAGCTCCAGGACAAACGCGAGAAGCTCGAGCACAACGACGAGCTCGACGAGCTCGAGGCGGAAGCCGAGGAAGTGCGCGCCGAGGCCTCCAAGCATCACCAGAAGGTGACCGAACTCGCCGACGAGGCCCAGAAGCACCACAACAAGATGATCGAGGCCTACCGCGAGGCCGACGACATCCGCGACGATGCCGACGAGAAACACGAGGAGTTCGTCGAAGTCCAGGAAGCCGCCGACCAGCACCACGAGGACTTCGTCCGCGTCCAGAAGCGCCTCCGCGAACTCGACAAGAAAGAAGAGGAGAAAGAGCGCGAGCAGCGCGAGGAGAAGCAGGAAGCCGCCCGCGAGGAGGCCGAGGAGATCTACCAGAAGTTCAAGGAAGGCGAAACGCTGGACACCGAGGACCTGATGAAGCTGCAGAAGACCGGCCTGCTGTAAACCGCGCGAACCCTCCGCGACGGTCCCTTCCGTTGTCGGGGGTGAGGTTTGGGGTGTGTGGCAGTCCCTGTCCTGCCGTGTTCTACGTCACCGTCGCAGCCAGGTAGGCGCTGCTGGTGAAGTTCCCCGAGTCGACACTTCCAGTAGCGACATCGGTCCACCAGTTGCGCGCGGGCCTCGGCCGGAGCCAGAAAGGTTGTGTATCGTCGTCACCTACGGGGGCCAAGGATGCAATTCTGCGACGACTGCGGTTCCATGATGAAAAAACAGGACGGCGTGATGGTCTGTACGGGGTGTGGCAACCGCGCCGAACAGGCGGTCGACACAGAGGCGTTCGTCAGCACCGAGGAGCAGACCGGCGACGAACTGATCGAGACCACCGAGGACGCCAACTTCGAGGGCAAGCCCACGGCGAACGATGTCACCTGCGACGACTGTGGCCACGGCGAGGCGTGGTACACGATCAAGCAGACTGCCTCGGCGGACGAACCGCCGACGCGCTTTTTCAAGTGCAAGGAGTGTGGCTACCGCTGGCGGGAGTACAACTGAATGTCGCTGACGCCCACGCTGCTCCAGCAGTACGACCGGGCCGCACCGAAACGCGAGGACACCGAGACGGCGACGGTTGCGCTCGGCTGTTTCTGGGGGCCGGACGCCAAACTCGGCGCGATGGACGGCGTCGTCAGGACCCGCGTCGGCTACGCCGGCGGCACGACGCCCGAACCCACATACGCCGACATCGGCGACCACACCGAAGCACTCCAGATCGAGTACGACCCCGAGCGGCTGTCCTTCGCGGACCTGCTCGACGTCGCGTTCCGGAGCCACGACCCCCGCCACCAGGTCGGGAAGACGCAGTACCAGAACATCGTGTTCGCGGCCACGGCGGAGCAACGCGACGCGCTGTCGTCGTATCTGGACGACAGCGAGTACGACCGCGAGGGGATCGAGACCAGGATCGAACCGCTGGAGGGGTTCACGCTCGCGGAGCCGTACCACCAGAAGTACCACCTCCAGTCAAAGCGGTGGGCCACCACCGTGTTCCGTGAGGCCGGCTACGACGGGGCGGACCTCCGGGAGTCGCCAGCGGCGGCGACGCTCAACGGCTACGTCGCCGGCCACGACGTCCCCGACGCAGAACAGTTGGGCGTCGGCAGTAGCGACTCGCCGGAAGCGGACGGACTCCAGGGCTGATACTGGTGGCTGTAGGTACGTGAACACTCGAATTGAGAATCCAGGCGGAACGGGTCTGTCTCCGCAGAGAGCAGCGACTGGTGAGTAAACGAATTACAGCCACCAGTATGAGCCGGGGGCGACCACTGCATTCTTGAGGCGGGATCACCGAGAAGCGGACGTGAGCGGGTCGACACCCGAGGAGCGCAGTCAGCCGAAAGACGGCGAGAGCGACGACCAGCCCGGTGGTACTGAGAGCGATGACAAGTCTGGCGGTCGCGGCGCGAGCGAGTTTCGCCGCGTCGAGGTCCACCCAGGCAAGGAGGCAGTCGTCGAGTTCGACCCGGCGCTGACCTTCGAGTGCGTCGAGGACTGCACCTGGTGCTGTCACCATGGCGTTTTGCTGTACGAGCCCGACCTGCTGGAACTGGCTGGCTGTGCCTCGCTGGCGAAGGCGACGACCGACTTCCGCGGCGAGGACTTCGTCCGCAAGGAGCCCAAAGACCGCGAGGAGCACGTCGGCGAGGACGGCCAGGCCTGCTTTTTCCTGCGCGACGACGGCCTCTGTGCGCTCCACGACGAGCACGACTGGAAGCCCGCACGCTGTTCGGTGTTCCCGCTGTCGGTCACCGTCGAGGACGACGACATCCACGTCTCGGTGCGCGAGTCCGCCCACGAGCACTGCGAGGGGCTGAACGTCAGCGAGCGGCGGGTGATCGACCACCTCGACGCGTTCCTCCCCGCCGTCCTGTGGGAGCTGGACGATCCGGCGACGCGACGACAGCTGTAGGGACGCGGGCCGGTGGTGGAACAGCTGTACGGGCGCGAGGGCGGCGGCGACGGGGCTGACGGCCGGATGTGCCGACAGCTGTGGCGGCGCGCGCTAGCGGCGGACCAGTCCCTCAGGATTCGGCTTGCCGCCAGACCTTCCGGTTGATCACTTCGCCGTCGACCGCCTCGGCGGGAGCCTCGTCAAGCGCCCAGCAAAACTGCGGCGCGACGTCGGCGGGGGCGTGGCCCGTACCGCCGGTGAGCTCCGTCTCCACCTGTCCGGGGTCGACGACGCCGACGACGTAGTCGGTGTCCTCGCTGAACCCCCGTGCGACCGCCTCGGCGGCGGCTTTCGACACTGCGTAGGAGCCGTAACCGGGATAGGTGTCCCGCGCGATCGATCCCGAACTCACGATGAGTCGGGCGTCGTCGGCGAGGTGCGGGAGGGACTCGCGGAGGGTCGCGAACGCGCCGCGGGCGTTCGTCCGGAGGTGGTCGTCGAACGCGGCGTAGCTCTCCTCGGTCAGCGGCGTCTGGCCGGCGTCGCCGTGGTAGACGCCGGCGTTGGCGACCACGGCGTCGATCTCCCCCCCGATCTCCGCGGCCGTCTCCATCAGCCGCTCGACGTCGAACTCGTCGCGGACGTCGGCGCGGAACGGTGTCACCTCGCCGTTCCTGTCACTGATCGCCCCCACCGCAGCCTCCAGTTCGTCCGTGTCGCGAGCGCAGACGATCACCTGCGCGCCCGCGTCCGCCAGCGCGGCCGCGACGGCCTTCCCGATTCCGCGGCTCGCTCCTGTCACGACGGCTGTCGTTCCGTCCATGTCCGCGCCTTGGGATCGATGCGTATTGTAGCTCCCGAAAATCGCGTGGTGATTGTCGATCCACGATGCAGCGAAGCGCAGTTTCTCGGGCAGTTGCTCTCATAGTGATTATTGTGAGTCGTTCCGGGATCGACCGCGAGACTGCGTGCGGTCGACCCGGTAAACAGTCACAATAATCACTATCATACGGTCGTGCGTGATTATTTTACTGGTCTCTTCCGTATCCATACACATGTCAGCAAATGATACTGACGACGCCGAGCATGCGGAAAGTGGGGCGCCTTCGGAGGGCGAAATCGTTGCCGATCGCTTCTCGACAGACGAGATATTCCAGCGGGTGCTGGCGACTGGCAGCGAGGAGATCAACTCTTCTCTGCGGATACTGACACTCAGCGGTGTTGCAGCCGGTTTTGCCATCTCCCTCACGTTCCTCGCCCACTCCGCCCTCGCGGGCGCAACGCCAGGTACGGAAATAACGCCGGTCGATCACTTGTTGTACCCCGTCGGGTTTCTTTACATCGTCGTCGGTCGGTATCAGTTGTTCACAGAACAGACGATCACACCGGTATCACTGGTACTGACCCGACTGGCGAGTGTTCCAGCACTGCTACGCGTGTGGGGACTCGTCCTTGCCGCAAACCTCATCGGCGTCGTCGGTGGGACCGCGTTTATTTTCTTCGGTGCCGTCCTTGATCCCCCGGCTATCGAGGCGGGACTCACGTTCGGCCAAGAAGCCGTAGCAAAAACGCCGTGGAGCCTCTTTTCGCGAGCAGTCATTGCCGGGGCTATCGTTGCGGGAATGGTATGGCTCGAACACGCGGCTCGCGAATCGGTCGCTCGGTTTTTGCTCGTGTACCTCCTCATGTTAGTCATTCCGGCGACGGGACTGTACCACGTCGTCGTCTCGACGGCCGATGCAACGTTCCTCCTCTTGCACGGTGTCTCATCAGTGACGACTGTCGTCTTCGAGTTCCTGCTTCCGGTGCTGGCGGGCAACACCCTGGGTGGTGTCGGGCTCGTAGCGCTGCTGAACTACGGTCAGACCGAGGACGCGTTCCCCGAGGCGATGCGCGAATCGCCGCGGCTCTCGTGGCGAGAGTGGGGTTTGAAGATCACAGCGACCGATCCCCGAGACAGCCAGAAGGAGTGAGTACGTGGAGAGTTCTATCTCGGAACCGTGCTGATACGGTCGTTCGTGAGTATTCCCGGGACTGCCTTGTCATATCGGGCGTTTGCCGGGCTGTGACCCACGAACTGTGACACCGTAGCGGTAACGAATCACGAACGATTGTATGAATGCGAGCAGGGTGGTCGCCGAGCAGTGGCAGGATGTTTCCCATTGGAGTCGTTTATGGGTGCCCGGTCGTAACGTCGGGCAATGTCAGACCTCGACGGCACGCAGGTCGTGGTGGTCGGCGGCGGCTTCGGCGGGCTCTCGGCTGCCTGCTACCTCGCCGACGCCGGTTCCGACGTCCGACTGCTGGAGAAAAACGAACAGCTCGGTGGCCGGGCCAGCCGCCTCGAGAAAGAGGGGTTCACCTTCGACATGGGGCCGTCCTGGTATCTCATGCCCGACGTCTTCGAACGCTTTTTCGATCACTTCGGCAAGCACCCGAGCGACTACTACGATCTCGAACCGCTCGACCCCCATTACCGCATCTTCTTCAAGGACGGCGACAGCTGCGAGGCCCGGGGCGACCACGAGTACATGCGCGGGCTGTTCGAATCCTACGAACCCGGCGCGGGCGAGGCGTTCGACGAGTACCTCGAGACGAGCCAGCGCCACTACGAGACGGCGATGGAGAAGTTCGTCTACGAGGACCGCTCGCAGCTCCGGGACTGGATCGACCCCGACGTGATGCGGGCGGCGCCGATCGGCCTGCGGCTGATCGGGTCGATGCAGAGCCACGTCGAGAACTACTTCGACCACCCGAAGCTCCAGCAGATCATGCAGTACACGCTGGTGTTTCTCGGCGGGGCGCCGCACAACACGCCGGCGCTGTACAACATCATGAGCCACGTCGACTTCAACCTCGGCGTCTACTACCCCGAGGGCGGCCTCGGCGGCGTGGTCGACGGCATCGTCGACCTGGGCGAGGAACTCGGCGTCACCTACGAGACCGACAGCGAAGTGACCGGCATCACAAGGAGCTACGACGGGTTCGTCGTCGAGACTGCCGACGAGGTGTTCCGGCCCGACCGGGTCGTCGTCAACGCCGACTACGCCCACGCCGAGCGCGAGTTGCTGCCCGAACACGAGCGCCAGTACGACGACGACTACTGGGAGAGCCGCACCTACGCCCCCTCCGCGTTCCTGATCTACCTCGGCGTCGAGGGCGACGTCGATGACCTCGCCCACCACACGCTGGTCCTGCCGACCGACTGGGACGACCACTTCGAGCAGATCTTCGAGGCGCCGGGCTGGCCGGAGGACCCCGCCTACTACGTCTGCGTCCCCTCGAAAACAGACGACAGCGTCGCGCCTGAGGGTCACAGCAACCTGTTCGTGCTCGTGCCGCTGGCGCCGGGCCTGCCCGACGGCCAGCGCCGCCGCGACCAGTACCGCGACCGGATCCTGGCAGATCTGGCGGAGCATACCGGTGTCGACCTCCGGGACCGCATCGTCGTCGAGGAGCAGTTCTCCGTGTCGGATTTCGCCGAGCGGTACAACGCGACGCAGGGCACCGCACTCGGCCTCGCGCACACGCTCCGCCAGACCGCGCTGCTGCGGCCCTCCAACCGCTCGTCGGCCGTCGACGGGCTGTATTTCACTGGCTCGTTCACCACGCCGGGCGTCGGCGTCCCGATGTGTCTCATCAGCGGCGAGCACACCGCCAACGCGCTGCTCGACGGCACTGCGGAGTCTGGTTCCTGATACTGGTGGCTGTAATTCTTACTCACCAGTCTCTGCTCTCTGCGGAGACAGACCCGTTCCGTCTGGATTCTCAATTCGAGTGTTCACGTACGTACAGCCACCAGTATCAGACGCCAGTTTCGGGCCGTGAAACCGCCGCTATTGCGATATGGTGCCGAAAATAATCACAACAATCAGTATGACTCCTGCAGAACTGTGGATCCATGGCCGGGTATGACTACATCATCGTTGGAGCAGGTTCAGCGGGATGTGTGCTGGCGAATCGGCTCAGTGCGGACGGCGACGTGCTGGTGCTGGAAGCCGGCGAACAGGACGACAGACGGGAGATATCGGTCCCGATCGCGTATCCGGAGCTGTGGGGATCGGCCGTCGACTGGGTGTTCCAGACCGCACCACAGGCGGAGCTGAACGACCGGAGGCTCGACGTCGTGCAGGGCAAGATGATCGGCGGGTCCAGTTCCATCAACGCACAGGTGTATCTCCGCGGTCATGCCGCCGACTACGACGGCTGGGCGGCGGCCGGAAACGACGGGTGGGACCCCGACACCGTGATCGAGCGGTTCGAACGGATCGAGGACGGCCCCGGCGATCACTACGGGAGTGGCGGACCACAGCAGATTGAGCAGCAGGACAGTCCACATCCGCTGTCGTCGGCGTTCGTCGACGCGGCGGCCGAAGCCGGCCTCCGGCGAACCCGGAGTCTCAACGACGGCGACCTCGACGGCGTGGGATTCACCGAGGTCACGCAGCAGGGTCACAAGCGCCACAGCGCCGCGGACGCGTTTCTGAAACCGGTGCTCGACCGGGCGAGTCTGACAGCGGAGACCGGCGCCCGCGTGCGGCGCGTCATCTTCGACGAGGACCGGGCGACTGGCGTCGTCTACGAGCAAGCGGGTGAAACAGAACGGGCAACAGCGAGCGAGGAGGTGATCCTGTCGGCGGGAGCGATCAACTCGCCGCGACTGCTCATGCTCTCGGGGATCGGCCCGGCCGAGCACCTCCAAGAGCACGGCATCGACGTCGAGGTCGACCTGCCGGGTGTCGGCCGCAATCTGCAGGACCACCCGATCGTGTACCTCCCGTACGAATCCCGGACCGACGACACGTACGGCAACGCTGACACGATTCTGAACCTGCTGAAGTACCTCCTGTTGAAGCGCGGCCCGCTCACCTCGAACGGGCTCGAGGCGGCAGGGTACTGGCGGTCCGACGGCGACCTGGCCGCCCCGGACATCCAGTTCGTGTTCTCGCCCGCGTACCTCGAAAACGGGGACCTCTCGGAGGAGCACAACGGGTTCTCGATCGGAACTGCACTCGTCGACCCGCAGAGCAGCGGCCGGGTCACACTCAGGTCAGCCGACCCGAGCGACGATCCCGAGATCGATCCGCAGTACCTCGCCGCCGACGGTGATTTCGAGGCGCTCCGAAGGGGCGTGCGAAAAGCCCGAGAGATCGCAAACGCCGACCCGCTCGCAGCCAGACGTGCCGATGGGACCGATACACCCGATCGGCCCGAACCCCTGATCCGTTCGGGGACGATCCCGTACGCACACTTCAGCGGCACCTGCAAGATGGGCGACGGCGAGATGGCGGTCGTCGACGACCGCCTCAGCGTCCGCGGCGTCGAGGGACTGCGGGTCGTCGACGCCTCGATCATGCCGACGATTCCCCGCGTGAACACCCACGCGCCGGCGATGATGATCGCCGAGTCCGCCGCGGAGTTCATCACCGGCGGCAACTGATCGGGAACCGGATCTGTTGGCTGCTGGTGGAGGGCCGATCCGTACCGGGGCCAGCCGACTGACACGGTGAATCCGCGAACCGCCGCCGGAGTGCAGCCGCATGCACAAGACAGAAATCACCGTGGAACCCACTCGCAACCATGTCGAAAACCACACTCGCGGAACTGCTGGAGCGCAACACCGCGCACACGGATTCGCTGCCACAGGGGTACTTCGACGCCGTCGAGCACGGGCAGGAACCGGCCGCAGTGTCGATCTGTTGTTCGGACTCGCGGGTCGCCCAGGAGGGGATGTGGGACATCTCCGAACCCGGCTGGCTGTTCACCCCGAGCACCATCGGCAACCAGGTCTGGGACCGCTACGACGGCGAGCCCGTCGTTGACGGCAGCGTCGTCTACCCCATCGCCTACGCTGGCACCGATATCGCGCTGGTCGTCGGCCACACCGGCTGTGGAGCGGTGACCGCCGCGCTCGACGCGGTCCAAAACGGCGAGCACGACGAGCAGGAAGGCGGGGATGGCGACGCGGACGACCGGCCACCGGCCGGCGTCGAAAAGTGGCTCGATCTGCTCGTCCCGGTCGTCGAGGACGGCCTCGCGGACGACCGCGTGGACCCCGACGCCGACGCCGGACTCGTCGACCAGCTCGTCGAGTACAACGTCGACCGCCAGGTCGCGTTCCTGGGCGACAGCGAGGAGATCCCCGCCGAAACGACGGCCTACGGCTTCGTCTACGACTTTCAGGGCGTCTACGGCGACGTCCGCGGCCGGGCGTACCTCGTGAACGCCGACGAGGAGACTGATGTAGCCAGCCTGCGCGAGATGATCCCCGGGGAGTACGGCGATCACGTCCGGCGCCTGCTGTAGACCATCTCCATCGGGAGCCCCGCAGGGTCGCGCTCGACGGCCGCGGATATCGCCGTGTACGCGCGCTCCCGCGAACGCCGCTCCCTCGTATTATCCGTTCGATGGGGGAGGCCGGAAGGTACTTCGGCCGCTCGCGACAAGAGCGAGTGATGGCTCGCGGGATCGGCGGGGTCGACGTCATCCAGGGGCTGGTGCCGGACGTCGCGGCACTGGTCGCTGCGGCACTCGCACAGCTCGGGAGCGCCTGGTTCCTGTCGGCGCTGCTGGTGGTGCTGTACTGGACTCGACCGGGGGAGGAACACGACGTCCTCCTGGTCGGATCACTCCTGCTCGTGGCGTTCGGCATCTACCGGACGCTCAAGGAACTGTTCGCGCTGCCGCGGCCGGCGGAGCTGCTGCTTGCGCCGGCGGACGCGCCGGCGCTGATCCGGCCGCTGTACGACGCAGCGGTACTCGGGACGGGCTACGGGTTCCCGAGCGGGCACGCGACCAACAGTGCCGTCGTGTACATCGGGCTTGCGGCGGTGCTGGGAATCTGGACGCGGCGGCGCCGGTACGCGACCGCCACCGCACTCGTGACTGTCGTCGCACTCACCCGGATCCTGCTCGGCGTCCACTACCTCGTCGACGTGATCGCCGGGGCGGCGCTCGGGACGGGCGTCGCGTTGCTGGGCGTCTACGGCGTTCGGCAGTTCGTCGACGATGGAGTCACGGTTGCCCTGGTGCCTGGAGTGTTCGCGAGCGCGGGCTACGTCGTCGCGAGCGGTGGGCTCCCGGAATCACTGCTGCTCTCGGGTGCGGTTCTGGGGCTGCTCGGCGGCTGGCAACTGCTGATGCTCGCCCGCATGAGCGCGGGGATCCGTCCGCCCGTCGGGGTTGGATCGGCGACGCGCAAGCGCGGGCTCGCGGCCCTCGCGCTCGTACCGTTGCTCGTCGCAGTCGGATCCACGCCCGTGGTCGACTCCCTCGCCGTGCCGGCCAGCGGTCTCGTCGGGCTGGCTGTCGCCGGAGTTGTGCTGGCACCGACGGTGTGGCAGGGAGACAGCGGGCGGCAGCGACCGTCGATCCGGCGGCGCTGATCGGTTGCGGCGACCGGAAAACAGTTTGGGATGCCCGGAAAACCACACGCCAGTGCGCGATGCGGTGCCGGGGCGAAATCTTTCTCTGTACCACGTTTTCCCTACCCATGGCGCCGGAGGCGGTGTCCGAGACGAAATTCAGGCTGTAGGAACTCTACATGGGTGATAATCAACAATCATACCGTTTATATATTCACATAAGTGGAAATTTAGTATTCCCGGTAGAATTATAAGGAGAGCTGTTGCCAGTAGTAGCTGTGACCGACTCGAATGCAGAACTCAGCGCGCCGGAGCCGACACGGGAGGAGATCCTCGAGATCGACGATCCGCGGTTCGAGGACGGGACAGTCGCGCTCGTCACGGGGGCAGCCTCGGGGATCGGGCAGGCGACGGCGGTCGCACTCGCCACGAACGGCCTGACGGTCGTCGGTGCGGACGTCGACGAGGCGGGGATGGGCGAAACGGCAGACCTGGTCGAGGACTGCAACGCACCGGGAACGTTCCACGGGGTCGAGACGGACCTGACGAGCGACGAGGACGTAAAGGCAGTCGTCGACGCAGCTGCCGACGAAGGGGAGCTCCGGTACGTCGTCAACATCGCCGGCGTTCAGCACATCAATCCGATCCGGAAGTTTCCGACCGAGAAGTGGGACCTGCTACAGGACGTGATGCTCCGCGCGCCGTTCCTGACGGCCAAGCACGCGATCCCCCATATCGAGGCGACTGACGACGGCGTCGGCGCTGTCGCCAACATGGCGTCGGTACACGGCCACTACGCCACGAAGGACAAGGCGGCCTACATCACCGCGAAACACGGGCTGATCGGGCTGACCAGGTGCATCGCCGCGGAGGGCGACGGCTCGCTGCGGAGTTTCTCGGTCTCGGTCGGCTACGTGCTGACGCCGCTGATGGCCAACCAGATCGCCGACCAGGCCCGCGAGCGCGGGATCAGCGAGGAGGAGGTCGTCGAAGACGTGTTCCTCGGCCAGGCCCGGACCAAAGAGATGATGATGCCCGTCGAGGTCGCGAACCTGTTCACGTTCGGCCTCTCGGGCCACAGCAAGCACCTCAACGGGGCCGACATGCTCTGGGACGGCGGCTACACACACACCTACGAGTGAGCAGATCGGTTCGGACGGAACGTCGACGGCCCCGACGAACAGAGAACTGACCGACACTGGTACGGGAGTTCCCCGCTACACCTGCACCGCGACGGAGTCGACGTCCTCCAGCGAGCGGTTTTTCAACGCTTCACCAGTCTCGCCGTCGAAAAGGTGGTGCCGTCCGGGAGGATCATCACGAGCGCGCCCAGAAGTTGAGACTGGCCGTCTCAATGCATGTGGTCCCGATCATCCACGCCCACCAATCAAGTTTAATTGTACTACATCAATTCGATTGGGGAAGTTTTATGTGACAGCCTTCACCACCAGATATTGCGGTCGAAATCGATAGACACCACATATGGGGTTAAGGCCCTAGAGGATTAAGCAGTGACAACTATGAACTGCCCGGACTGCGGGAACGAGCGAACACGCGTCATCGATACAGGGAC
>PXRK01000007.1 GCA_003021015.1 Halobacteriales archaeon QS_4_66_20
TCCAGAACGGAGGGCAACACCGAGCGGATACGTCGAACCAACCCGCCACACCCTCACTTCGAGGGCCGAAGGTGCGTCAGCGAACCCGTAAGTTCACAGCCGGGCGAATCAACTGGTTGGATTCCCCACGGAGGAATCTTCGCCCTTCAGGGCGGAGAGGAGGTCAAAGGTAGCCTACCGGCAACACCGCAATACTCATTGCAATCGGGCAGTCTGGTATGAGCATGCCATCGACGATCGTCCACCTGGCGTTTGCGGGGCTGCTCGCCTCCGCGCTGCTGGGGTTCGCGTTCGACAGGCGTTCGGTGGCGATCGTCCTCGCCGTCACCGCGTTCCCCGACCTGGACGCGTTCGTCGCCCTCTACACGACCGTTGGCCACAGGGCTGCCCTCCACAACGTCTGGATTCCGCTTCTGTACTCGGCGCTGCTCTGGGTCGACATCAATCTCCGGGACCGCTCGTTCGTCCGCGAACGGTTCGGTGCCTGGGGCGTGCGGGTGATCTGGGTGAGCGCAGTCTGTTACGTCCTGTCGGCGATAGCACTGGACATCGTCAACGGCGTGCTCAACCCGCTCTGGCCGGTCCACGACCAGTTCTACCACATCGACGGCAAACTGGAACTGTCAGACCAGCGTGGCATCGTCCAGACGTTCATCGAAACCGGCGACGACAGCGGGTCGACCATTCCGGCACCCGAGTCGGTTGGATCGTCGGAGGAGGTAGACCTCTCGACGGGGGTCAACCCCGACCCGGGTGGCACCGAGGAGGACCCCGAACGCCTGTTCCCGGTGTTCCGGGCCGGCTGGGAACTGATGCTGTTCGTGGTCGGTACGACGGTCACCGCCACGCGGTTCGCGCTGGAACGCGACAGCGAGTGATCGACGGACGGCTGCGAATTCGCGGAACACCATCTCGTGGAGCCGCGAGACGACCCGCTGCTCGGTAGGCCGCCGTCAGCCACGCGAGGGCGCGTGCGTGGCTGTTATTATCCGCCCCGCCCAACGATCGGTCGATGACCGTCCAGTATCAGGACCTGACGATCGAGTGGTACGGGTACGCCACGGTGCGGCTGGCGGCCAACGACACCGTCGTGTACCTCGACCCCGGCCGCTACGGTGTCCTGACCGGCGAGTGGAAGCCCGACAGCCCCGGGGTTGCCGACGCCCACCCCGCCGGCGACGCCGCCCGTCCCGAGGATGGCGACGCCGTCCTCCTCACGCACGTTCACCACTACGATCCCGACGGGATCGACCGCGTCGCCGGACCGGACGCGACGATAGTTGCCTTCGAAGGCATCGATCCCCGCGACAGCCGGCGCGACCTCGATCGGCTGGTCGAGCTACCCCACGATGTCCGGGAGGTCGGGACGGACGAGGAGGCGCTGGTCGCGGACGTGCCGCTCTGGACGGTGCCGGCGTACAACCACCCGGACGGCCCGCACACGCGGGCGGACGGACAGCCCGTCCACCCTGAGGGGTTCGGCTGTGGCTTCCTGCTGTCGATCGGCGGGACACGGGTGTTCTGGCCCGGCGACACCGACGTCCTCGAGGGCCACGCCGAACTCGACGTCGACGTGTTCCTGCCGCCGATCGGCGGATCGTTCACGATGGACCGCGAGGGCGCCGCCGCGCTGGCCGGGGCTCTGGACCCGGCGCTGGTGATGCCGATCCACTACAACACGTTCGACGCCCTGGAGACCGATTCACGCGCGTTCGCCGCCGACGCCGCCGCCCGCGGCGTGCCGGTGGCGCTCGACGAGGACTGGTAAGGCGTGGTGATACTGTCGGAATAAGGATACTCGGGACGGCTCACGGCCAGTGTCGTCGGCGTCCTGCTGTCGACTGCCGCTCGCAGTAGGAACTGTTCAATGCGCCGACTCATTTAAGTACAAGCGGCTACGAGGAGCGGGCATGCGTCGACGGAAATACCTCAAAACGATCGCGGCAGGGACGACAGTCGCCGCCCTCGCAGGCTGTACCAGTGACGGCGACGAGGGAGGCAACGGGAATGGGAATGGCAACGAGAATGGTACCGGCGACGAAAACGGGAATGGGAATGGCAACGAGAATGGTACCGGCAACGGTGACATGGAGAACGGCGACGAGAACCCGTACGGGCTGGACAACGGTGTCGTCACCATCGGATCGGACATCCCGTACAAACCGTTCGAGTACCGGACCGAGGACGGCGATCTGACGGGGTTCGACCCGGCGATGGCGGAGGCGATCTTCGTCGACGAGATGGGGCTGGAGTACGAGTTCCAGAAGACCGCCTGGGACGGGATCATCCCGTCGCTGAACAACGGCAACTTCCGTGTCATCATGAGCGCGATGACGATCAACGACACGCGCGACGAGGAGGTCGACTTCTCGGACCCGTACTTCACCGCCTACCAGACGGTGATCGTACTCGAGAATAGCGACATCGAGTCCAAGGAGGACCTGCAGGGCGAGTCCGTCGGCGTCCAGAAGGGTACGACCGGCGAGGGTGCGGCCGAACAGCTCAAAGAGGAGTTCGACGGCGACCTGGATATCCAGAGCTACGACCAGATCACGGGCGCGTTCGACGCGCTGATCAACAACCAGGTGGCGGCCGTCGTCAACGACAACACGGTCAACGCCGAGTTCGCCAACGAGAACGACGGGATCGTGTTCCTGGAGGGCGAAGGCGCCGCCACGGAGGCCGGTCAGGACGCGCCGGACTACCTCACGCTGACCGTCGAGAACTACGGCATCGCGTTCCGCGAGGACGACGACGAGTTCCTCGAGGCGGTCAACGAGGCGCTCGCGGCGGTCAAGGAGTCGGGCAGGTACGACGAGATCTACAACGAGTACTTCGCGGGCTGACCGCCGTCCGGCGCGGTCGGCGTTCACGGCAGCTTCATTACCCCCCAGTTTCATTGTCAACCCATGGCAGACACGTACGCAGAGGAGAGATCGAGCGTCAGCGACGGCGGTATCCTCGCGAACGACGTGGCCGTCAAGCGCCTCGGGGAGCTAGTCGCGGCCGCGTTCGCGCTGGCGATCGCGTCGTTTCTGGGCTGGATCCTCGCGACACAGGTCGACTACCGGCTGCTACGGTCGGTGTTGCCGCGGTTCGTCGAGGCGTTTAAACTGGTGGTGCTCATCGTCGTCGTCTCCAGCATCCTCTCGGTCTCGCTGGGGACGATCATGGGCGTCGCCCGGATCTCCTCCTCCCCGATCACCGCCCGCATCTCCAAGGCCTACGTGGAGTTTTTCAGGGGAACGCCGCTTCTGTTCCAGCTGTTCGTCATCTTCTTCGGCATCCCACGGCTGTGGGGGATCGGCCAGTTCCCGCTTGGCTCCTGGGAGTTCGCGCTCCCCCAGATCGACCTCCTCCTGTTCGAACTCGGCGGCAACACGTTCAGCGGCGACTGGCGGCTGCCGGCGGCGATCCTGGGTCTGACGCTGAACCACATCGCGTACGTTGCGGAGGCGATCCGCGGGGGCGTCGGCGCCGTCCCCGACGGCCAGCTGGAGGCGGCCCGCTCGCTGGGCATGTCCAACGTCCAGGCGATGCGCCGGGTGATCCTCCCCCAAGCCTGGCGCAACGCCCTGCCGGCGATCGGCAACGACCAGATCATCCTCGTCAAGGACACCTCCCTTTTGACCATCATCGCGATCCGCGAGATCATGACCGTGTTCCGGAACATCAACAACAATCAGCTCGACCCCTGGACGCCGCTGGTGTGGGTCTGTCTGTTCTATCTTGCAATGACGATGACGCTGAGTCTCGTGATCAGCCTGCTCGAACGCCGGGCGGACTGGAGCAGCGAGGACGAGGACGGCGATCGGTCGCGGCTGCGGCGGCTGCTTGGCTCCATCGGGAAAGGCCTCGGGAGGCGACAATGAGCGGCGAGGCCCTCGTCGAGTTCGAGGGCGTGAACAAGTATTTCGGACGGACGCACGTCCTCAAGGACATCGATCTCGAGGTCAAAGCCCAGGAGGTCGCCGTCATCATCGGCCCCTCGGGGTCGGGCAAGTCGACGCTGCTGCGGTGTACGAACCGCCTCGAGGAGATCCAGAGCGGCGAGATCCGGCTGGCAGGCGATTCCATTTCCGCACCCGATGCCGACGTCAACCGCCTGCGCCAGCGCGTCGGCATGGTGTTTCAGTCGTTCAACCTCTTCCCGCACATGACGGCCATCGAGAACATCACGATCGGGCCGACCGAGGTCAAGGGCGTCCCCGAAGCACAGGCGCGCGAGCAGGCCGAGGAGCTGATCGCGGAGGTGGGGCTGGGCGACCAGGCCGACTCCTACCCGGCCGAACTCTCGGGCGGCCAGCAACAGCGGGTCGCCATCGCCCGTGCGCTCGCAATGGACCCGCAGGTGATGCTGTTCGACGAGGTGACGAGCGCGCTCGACCCCGAACTCGTCGGCGAGGTGCTCGACGTGATGCGCGACCTCGCGACGGAGGGCATGACGATGCTCGTGGTCACCCACGAGATGGGGTTCGCCCGCGAGGTCGGCGACACCATCACGCTGATGTCCGACGGCCACATCGCCGAACGGACGCCGGCCGCGGAGTTTTTCGACCAGCCGAGCACCGACCGCGGCAAGGAGTTCCTCTCGCGGCTGCTGTGACGGCGGACCGCGGCCGGGTGTCGTTCGCCGAGAGACGAGTCCCGGGTAGTTTTCCGAGTGGGTGCCTATCGTCCAGCCAATGGCAGATCGTTACGGTCACCCGGTCCCCGACGGCGGACCGTCGTACTGCTCGAACTGCGGCGAAGCGGTCGAGCCGGACGACAGCTACTGCTCGGACTGTGGCCACCAGCTCGTCGGCGCGGCCGACGCGGCCGACGCCTCCGACGACCCGTCGGAGCAGTCCCTCGAGGAGTTCCGGCGGCGGGTCAGCGACTACGTCGCCAACGACTGGGATATCGAGTACGACGCCGGCGACGAGGTGGTGCTTGTCGACCGCGGCGTCGGCTCGATCGCGGTACACGCGCTCCTGTTGATGTTCACGGGCGGTGTCGGCAACCTCCTCTACGGGTGGTACCACTACTCGTACACGGCCGAGAAGAAGGTTCTCCGTGCCGACGGGACCGAACGGATGCCCGGCGAGGACCCGGCACCGCCGCAGGGATACGAGGGCGACGAGTCCGGGTCGCTCGGGGCGTTCGCCGCCGGCCTGGGGCTGTTTATCGCCGGGATCGCCGTGCTGGTCTCCGCCGGCTTCTCGGCCGTGCCGATCATGGTCGGGCTGGCGCTGCTCGTGCTCGGGCTGCGCGTGTTCCCGCCGACGTACCGGCGCATCCAGGATCGGCACCCGCCGACGACGTTCGGCCCGACCCAGAGCGTCGAAGAGCACGTCATCTCCGACACCAACGAGGCGTGTTCGGTCTGTCTCGACCGGGTCGAAAAAGGCGTCCGCCGGGAGTACACCGAGGAGTACGTCGTCGCCGGGCTCCCGCTGTACACGATCGAAGCGGGCGAGAACTGGTACTGCGAATCGTGCCGGCACGGGCACCCGGAGACGGGTGTCGACCCCATCGCCGATATCGACGCGGAACGCTCGACCGCTGGCGACGAAGGAACTGACGACACCGACTCCGACCGTTCGGCGGGGACGGACTCCAACGAGTCAGCCCCGGAGATGGGCTCCGTCGGGGCGGGCAACGACCTCAACGAGAACCTGTCCGAAGAGACCTCGTAAACGCTTTTCGCCGGTGGATCGCCACGGGCGTCGGGCGTCCTCCGGTGTGACCCCGGCGGCGTCGGCTGCTTGTCGGATCGAGGCTTGCGCTGATGGTTCGCGGCCCTGCTCGCGGGTCGCTTCGCTCCCCGACCGCGCTTACGCGACGCCCATCTCGTCGAGGCGTTCGGGCAGGTAGGTGTCGGTGACGAAGTCCAGCCCGCGGGCGGCCAGGGACTGCTGTTCGGACTTCTTCTCGATGTCGAGCTGGAGTTCGATCTGTTCCTCCCAGAAGTCGGTCTGGAACCGGGGGTCGTCGAGCTCCGATTCGAGGGCGTTGACGTCCGAGTCACTCAGGGGGTCGGTCGGGAGGTCGTACTCGACGATGTCTTCGGGCCGGATGCCGATGAAATCCGCCTCGGGCGTCGCGAGGTACTCCGAGAGGTGGGCGCTCTTGATCGAGCCGTAGGCGACAGAGCCGTAGATGCGGTACGACCATGGGTCGCCGTCGGTGAACACCGTCACCGGCAGGTCGAGTTCGTCGTGCAGGCGCTTGGTGAGCCGCCGGGTCGCGCGGGCGGGCTGGCCTTTCAGGTGGACCACCAGGGCGTTGTACTCCTCGTCGAACCCGTTCTCGACGAGGCGATCGCGCATCCCGCCGGTCTCCACGGCGAGGACGAAGTCGGCGTCGTTGTCCAGGAACTCGATCGTGTCGGGGTTGTTGGGGATCTGGTAGCCGCCCTCGCCGACGTCCTCCTGGCAGTGGATCTCGCGCTCGCCGCGGCGGGTCTGCTCGCGCAACAGGAGCGGGCCCATGATCGTCGCCCCGGACTCCTCCGGGCGCATGTGGAAGTCCTCGCGTGTGGCCCCGGAGACGATCTCGAGGTCCTCGACGAGCTGGTTGGACTCGTCCTGGCTGGAGAACTGCGCCTCGTCCAGATCCCAGGACTCCGAGAGGTAGTACAGCTCCCGCAAGGTGGAGGAGCGGTCCTCCTCCAGCTGGCGGGCGAGAAACTCGATGGTGTAGGTCGCCTTCAGCAGCTTCTGGGCGCCCCGCACCGACTTCGCGCTCCGGGTCGACGTGCGGTCGCCGTACACCCAGACTTTCGAGTCGGGGTCGTACTCGATGTTGCTCTTCGTTCGGGTCGGGACGGCCATGTGTGGCACGTCGCCGTCGGCGAACTGGTCGTAGAACTGTGCAGCGAGATCGAGTAGCTGGTCCCGTGCGTCGGGCGTCTCGGTGCTGGCGTCGGTGGTGTCGTCAGTGCTCATTGGTGGGGTGTCGCAGGTCAGGTGTCGATCGTCAGTTTCTCGTCCTCGACCCCGTCGACGGAGAGCTGGGGGTCCGCGTCGCCGTCGACGGCGTACTCCAGCGTTGCCTCCTCGTCGCTGCCGACGGTGGGGCTCCACTTGAGGAACCACTCGCCGTCCATCTCGACGACGTTGGCCCCGTCGGCGTCCGCCGGTTCGGCGTCGACGATCTCCGTGATTTCGAGGTCGGCGTTCGTGTCGGCGTTGTTCTCGACGACCACCCGGACTGTGCCGTCCTCGCGCTCGCGGGTCACCAGCACGTCGTTCATGATGCGGGCCATCGTGTCGTCGATTTCGAGGGGCTCGCGGCCCGCCACCGCCGACAGCTTCTCGGCCATCGCCGGCAGGATCGTCGCCAGCTTGTCCTGTTTCTCGCGGCGCTGCTGCATCGAGCGGCGCTTGTTGAGGAAGCTTTTGAGTTCCCGGGCCGCTTCGCGTATCGCGAGTTCGATCTCCTTTTCGATCTCGGGAATGTTCGCGACGGCGTCTTTCGACTCGCTCGTGAACGGGACATTCGTCGAGGCGACGTGCACCATGACGACGGCGGGCCCGTTCGGAATACCCGAGCCGCCGGGCTGGTCCAGGCCGTAGTTGCGCCAGTTGATCCCCTTGACCACGTCCGTCGTGGCGCAGGCGCCGCGCTGGTAGACGAGCGGGACGCGGTTGGCGAAGCGCAGCACGTCGGCTTTCCCGTCGGCGTCGACGTCGCCGCCGTAGGCGATGCCGGCCTCGACGATGAACGGGTCGCCGCCGTGGACCGCCGCGTCGCGGGTCGAGGCGGCGTAGAAGTCTGCGTCGTACTCCTTGCGGAGGCCGGCCTCGACGAGTTCTGCGGTGATCGGCGCCAGGCAGCCCGTCGGCGGCGAGATGATGTCCGTCTCCCGCATCGCCGTCAGCAGGTCCGAGGCCACGTCCCGGTCCTCGGCGACGTCGTGGATCCGCGGCGGATCGTCGGGCACCCGCAGGGCGGCGTCCCACAGCTCCGAGACGACGTTCTCGCGGGCCGTGTCGCCGAACGTGGCGTCGTCGCGCTCCTCGGTCATGTCCGCGGCGCGGTCGGCGTACTCCCGCAGTTGCTCGCGCGTGACGCGGTGGCGGTCGCCGGGTTCGAACTTCGCGGCGAGGCGCTCGGCCAGCGCCTGGATCACGGCGTCGTCTTTCCGTTTCGTCGTCGCCGCGTCGACCAGGGTGTAGCTGTCGGGCTCGCGCGTGGCCGTGATCGCGCCCCAGGCGGCCGCGACGGCCTTCTCCCGGACCGTCGAGCCGAACGTCGTCCCGTAGTCGGCCTGGATCCCGTCGGCCGCCTCGCCGACTGCCGCGACCACCTGGTGGTGGGCCACCCGATCGGAGTCTCCGAGTGTCTCGGCGACGTGCTCGGCGAACTCGGCGGTCGCCTCCGCGCCCTTGTTCGCGACGGCGTCCTCGACGGCGGCTTCGAGGTCAGCGTCCTCGTGGGCCTCGGGCAGCCGCCATGTCAGCTCCCGGCCGGCGTGGCGGTCCATGAACTGGTCGATGATCCCGTCGGCGGTTTTCGAGCCGACGCGCGTGAACTCCTCCTGGAGGAACCCCGAAATGGAGTACGAATCCGTCGTCTCGGCCATCTTGATCAGCGTCCCGAGTTCGACACCGTGGGGGTGCGGGCGGATCTCCTCGGTCTCCGCGGGGAGTTTGTCGGTCGCGCGCTCGAACTTGAACCCGGCGCTTGGCTCGCGGAGTTCGATCCGGGCGTGGGGGTTGACGACCGCCGTGTGCTTGACGTAGTCCTGGAGTTGCTGGCGGGCCCGCATGTTCGCCTCCATCTCGAGTTCGATGCGGGTGCCGTGAGGGCGTTCCCAGGTCGTCGTCTCCTCGACGCTGATCTCCGGTTCGTTCTCGTCGGTGTCGACGATCACTTCGAAGTACTCCGCCTCGTCGTTCGCCTGCGTGCGCGAGGTGATCTTCGCCGGCTTCCCGGAGGTGAGCTGGGAGTACAGCACTGCAGCCGATATGCCGATCCCCTGCTGGCCGCGGCTGTTTTTCACCGACAGTGGCCCATCGTTGACGACGACGAAGTTCTCGTCGTTCCCGGTCGCACCCGGTACGGAGATATCGTAGACGTACTCCGTCCGTTCGCGCTCGGTGACGTCTTTCACCGCCAGGAGACACATATCAGTCTCGCTGAATCCATGGAGGTTTTGTACGGTGTCCCAGAGTTCGCGGAGCCGGTCAGTTGGACGGTGTTCCTCGTCGAGGAGGTCCATCTCTTTGAGACTGTGGACGTACCGGGGCTTTTCGACACGCTGTCCCTCCAGGGCGTCTTCGATGAGCGATTGATACACCGCCGCATGGTCCAGCGAGGAGCCGACGCCAGCCCCGAGCAGTAGCCCCGGAATCGAATCCGGAACGGTTGTGTGATGGACGTCGCCTGCGCGGACGTCTTTCAGTAGCGTCGTCGGGACGCGCTTGTACCGTTGCTCCGCTGTGGAGTGGCTCCGGTCGAACGGTTCGAGCGTGTCGACGTCATCACCGTACACCTTCGTCCGATACCCGGTGGACCGGTCGTCACTGTATCCATCAATCGTGGTCTGTTCCGTACTCGCGAGAACACCCTGCATGTTCCACAGAACCGACAACTGTCGTGCAAGCGTTTCACTGACAGTGGTATGAGAGAGTTCGTTACCCGGGTGGGTGTCGGAGCCGTCGCCCTGGTACAGTGCACTGATAAACTGGCGTTGATACTGTTGATCTACCCGGAAGACGAATTCCGGGATCCGCTTGTTCCCGGCACTGTCGCCACAGACGTTTTTCAGAAAGAGTGCGAGTGCGGAGCCGAATGCTTTCACGCGGGTCGAGTTACGCTCCCGGTCGACGGTCGTCGTCTCGCCACCGAGAGCTGCCATCGCCGTCTCCGCGTTCTCGACCAGTGTCTCCTCGTGTGAACCGAACGTCAGCCCGATCTGGCGTGGTTCGACGTGTCCCTCCGCGACGCAGTGCCCGAGCAACTGCATGAACTGCTCCGAAACCGGCACGGACACCGGAAGCTCCGTCTCCGCGCCACCGACCTGATACGTCCTGCACACACAGCCCTGCCGCGCAGCTTTCCCCTCCCATCCCAGTTCGATAACTGTCTCAGCCGGGAGGTATCCCTTTTCGAGGTAGCTCGTTTCGAGGTCGTCTTTCAGTACGTCGACGCCGTTGTACCGGTAGTACGTTCGCTTCCGGTCGCTCTCTTCGGACGGTCGCTTCCGGTCGCTCTCTTCCGACGGTCGCTTCCGAATCGTTTCACCACTCGCGATCTGTTCGAGCGTGTCGCGGTCGAACCCGTAGACGTACAGGTGGCGGTCCGCGAGCTGGTCCGCAGTGAGGTAGTCGAGGATGTTGACCGAGTCGAGAGTCCCCTCGAACTGTGGGAGCTGTTGGGGCGCGAGAACGACGTCGCCTGGCTCGATTTCGCCTGCATTGACCTCTGCTGTCCGTCCGTCACTCGTCAACGAGAACAGACTGTGGTTTCCGGTTACGGTGACCGTTCGTCCCTTCTCCGTCGTGATTTCGTAGATCCGCTCATCAGTTTTGTGACGGATCGCGTGGGTGACCGGCTGCCACGACATCGTGTGCGTCTGACGGTCAAACGACGGGACCTCGATGTCGTCCGGGACGCCGACCGTTGCTTCACCGTCCTCCGGGAGGTAGGCGTCACAGAGCACGCCGATCGGTATCTGATCGATCCGACCGTTCCGCCGTACCAGCAGTTGCTGATCCGGAGTCAGTGACTGCTCGCGCTTGTGGAACCGCGAGCCGTACAGCAGCTTCCCGAAGATCTTGGGGATCTGTTCTTTCGTGATCCCGGGCCCGTTGTCCTCGATGATGACCCGGTAGTAGTCGCGCTCCTCCTGGATCTCGACGTAGATGTCCGGCAAAATTCCGGCTTCCTCGCAGGCGTCGAGGCTGTTGTCCACACCTTCCTTGACTGCGGTGACCAAGGCCCGGGCCCCCGAGTCGAACCCGAGCATGTGCTTGTTCTTCTCGAAGAACTCGGCGATAGAGATCGAACGCTGGCCCGCCGCCAGCTCCTCGGCGATCTCTCCCTCCCCACCGAGTTGCGACTGGTACGATGGCATCGTCTGTCTCCACGTACCGTCCCCGGGTTTATATGATGTTCGCAAGCGCGGTGAAAGTGATCGCTGGACTGCGGCTTCGGCCGACTCGCGCCGGATCACGAGTGTGGGACCCACACCCAGGGAGGCGGTCGCAACCGAAGCATTCAATCAAGCGCCCTCTCTAGGCCCACCTGACAATCAATGACGGGCTCAAAGAGGCGCAAGATTCTAAAAGCGGGCGGCGCAGCACTCACGGTTGGGCTGGCAGGGTGTATCGGGCCGTTCCGGGACGGCGAAGGCGTACCGGGATCGGTGGAGAAGGACCCGGATGCCGGCAACGGCAACGAGAACGGCAGTGGCGGCAACGGCAGCGGGTTCCCGCAGGTCGAGGAGTACCTCAGCGACGCCAACAACTACGAGGGCTCCGTCGAAGACCTCACCGGCGAGGACAGCGTCACCGTCGAGGTCGGCGCCGGCAGCGGTCTCGCGTTCGGCCCCGCTGCAATCCAGGTCGACCCTGGCACGACCGTCACCTGG
>PXRK01000008.1 GCA_003021015.1 Halobacteriales archaeon QS_4_66_20
GGTCGAGGGGAATTACATTCGCCTGCGACGGCACGGCCCGGTTTGGGACGTGCGGTCAAGACGGCGAAGCCGCGGGGCTTGTCCCCGCGGTACTTCACAGGTCGAACTCGCCTCGTCTGATACTGTCCGCAACCGCAGCCATGTACGCGACTAGTGGTGGGTAGTGGGACTCCTCGCCGGCCGCGACCTGGTGGCGGTGGAGGTCGGCCCACACCACCGCGAGCCCGAACGCCGCGTGCGTCCGGTGGAACCGCTCGTGGTCGAACGCCATTCCTGTCCGCTCCTCGTAGCGATCCACGAGTTCCGCCCGAGTTGGGCTCCCTGCCCTCGCAGTAAAGGGTGCCAGCCCGCGCTCGTTGTTGTCCCGCAGGTGCTCGAGCATCTCGTCGTCCCCGTACCGCTCAGCGATCGGCTCCAGATCGGGCGTCGGGTCGCCCTCGTCGCGCCAGCGCAACAGGAGGTACGCCAGTTCGGTCAGCGGATCGCCGAGCATCGCCGTCTCCCAGTCGAGAACGCCAGTGATGCGGGGCTGCTCCGCCCCCGCAAAGAGGACGTTGCCGGGCCTGTAGTCGCCGTGAACGAGCGATATCGGGGACTCGTCAGGGTCCGGAGCGTGCGCCCGGAGCCACTCGCCGACCGATTCGAGCGTCGGGAACTGCTCGCCGGTCTCGCTCGTCACCTCCGCCAACCGGTCGGCGCTCCGGACGACCTGCTCCCCTGCGGGCTCCCGATCGCAGACATCCCCGAAGGGGCCGACCTCGACCGTATGAATCTCCGCCAGCGTGTCGATCAGTTCGTGCGCGAGCTGCTCGCGCGCCGCTGGCGTCTGGAACCGGTCGGGCGGGTCCGTCCCCAGCGGAATTTCGGTGCCCTCGAGGGCAGCCATCAGGAAAAACGGCTCGCCGAGGAGCGACTCGTCCGCGCAGTACAGGACAGGTTTCGGTGCCGGGACCGCTGTCTCCGCGAGTCGTTCCAGCACTTCGTACTCGACGCAGAGGCTGTTCATGTACGCCGCCTCGCGCAGTTTGGCGGGCTGCCGGAGAATGTACGTGTTCCCCGCTGCTGTGGAAATTTCGACGACAACGTTGAGCGCGCCGTCGAGTAGCTCCCTCCCCGTGACCTCCTCGTCGAGCACGTCCGTGAGGAAGGATGTGAGTCCGCCAGAATCTATTCCTTCGAGAGAATAAATGTGCTCGTGATCGTCAGTCATAGTGGCACAGAACCGACCGCGTTCAAAAAGCCTCCCGGTGGTGTGGGACAGTGACGCACGCACTGGGGGTTACATCTCTCTGACCAGCTACCTACGCCAGCGACGACGTTTTGCCCGGCCAGCCGCTACAGTCCGGTATGAGCCAGACAGCCACTGAAACGCTAGTCGTCTACTCGGATTACGTCTGTCCCTTTTGTTTTCTGGGGCACGAATCGCTGGACGAGTACCTGGCAGAGCGGTCCGAGCCGCTGGAGACCGAGTGGCACCCCTACGATCTGCGGGCCGGCCAGCGCGACAGCGACGGCGAGATCGACCACTCCGTCGACACCGGCAAAGACGAGGAGTACTACGAGAACGCCCGACAGAACGTCGAACGACTGGCCGATCAGTACGACGTCGAGATGGCACAGACCCTGGAGCGGAACGTCGATTCGTTCGACGCCCAGCGGGTCGCGTACGCGGCGGCCGAGGAGCACCCGGACGCGTTCGAGTCGTTCCACCGCGGCGTGTTCGACGCACTCTGGCGGGAGGGCCGCGACATCGGGGACACCGAGGTGCTCGAGGCGCTCGCCCTCGACGCCGGACTCCCGAAGGACTTCGTGCCGCGGACGCTCCAGGACGAGGAGACGGCCGAAGCGCTCGAATCGGCGTTCGACGAGGCCCGGAGCCGCCGGATCACCGGCGTGCCGACGTTCATCTACGGCGAACACGCCGCCAGAGGCGCCGTCCCGCCGGAGCACCTCCGCAGGCTCGTCGAAGAGCAGTAACTCGACCGATCCGCTACTCGGGGAGGAACCGCAACGCAGTATCAGACGTCGTCTCCGACGGCGCGTTCGAGCGACTCGAACGCCCGGCGTTCCGGCGCACCGCCACACCGTTCGACGACTGATCGGCAGTAGTCGATCTGTTCGCGCAGTTCGTCGCTGTCGTACTCGTCGACATCCAGCCGCGAGGCGTGGACCGTGGCTTCGATCACTGCGGCGTACCCGCGGTTGAACGTCGGGACGACCCGGCGCCGTACCGTCGATTTGACGGGCGAGAGCGACCATTCGACCCACTCGGTGTCGCCGCTCGTGCCGCTGCCCCGCCGATCGACCTCGACCCGGACCCACGCGTCGGCTTCGTCGAGGACCGGCTCGTCGGCTTCCTGGACTGTCAGGGCGGCCGCGACGAACAGCTCCGGGTCCCGGGTGAACTGGACGTAGCCCTCCCCCTCCTCCCGGAAGTTCCGCCAGGTGCGCGTTCGCCCCCACGTGCGTGCAGTCACTGACTCGCTACCCCTGGCTTGGCCGGCCTCGTCCGTCGTGGGTGCGTGCAGCCCCAGCGCGGCGACGTTCCACCGGCCGTTCGGCCCGAGCGTGGTGACGACCGACTCGGTGATGCCGCGGAGGTCGACGGGCCAGGAGTCGTCGATCACGGATTACACCTCCAGCCCCCGCTCGAGCGCGACGAACAGGCCGCCGGCGACGATGTCGGCCGTCGTCCCGGGGTTGATCTCCCGCTCGACGAGGTCCGCCCCCAGCTCTTCGACCGACTCCGTTCCGTCGAGCACGGCCTGCGCTCGGTCCCTGACCTCGACGGCCGTCCCGCGGTCGTGTTGCGTGACGACGAACGGGTCGGGTTCCGCCGCCAGCAGGGCCAGAAAGACCGACGCGGCGCGGTCGGTCACCGGTCCCGATCCCTCAGCGATGGCCCCGGCCGTCCCGAACGTTCGCGGGAAGCCGCCGACCCATTCCCTCGCGACGCCGTCCCGTTCGGCACTGCGCTCCATGATGTCCGCGAGCGTCAGATGCTGGTCCCTGAGCGCCGACTCGGCGTCGCTGCCGCGCCTGACGTCGAGGTCGTCCATCCCCTCCGGGGGCTCCTTGACCGCAACGTCGACGTGATCGAACGCCCGGTAGAAGCTCACTGCGTCGTCGACGGTCGTCGATTCGACGACGTCGGTCGCACCGTCGGGGGTGAGAGTACCGTTCCTGGCGGCCGCGACGAGCGGCGTGACCAGCAGCGTCGCGCCGAACTGCGTGTTGCCGCCACGCTGCTGGCTCATCCCTTCGATTGCGCGCTCGAACGCCACGCCGATCGGCTCGCCGTCGGCCGCCAGTTCGAACCCGCGCCGGGTGCCGACGGCGCCCGCAATGAACTGCTCGAACCGCAGGTCCGGATACTCGCGGTGCCGGTCGACGTTGCCAGGCTTCGGCGTCGAGGAGACTTCCAGCAGGAGGGCGAGCTCCGCGTTCGCCGCCGCGGTCCTCATCGTGGGCCACCACCCTGGGGCTCGGACGGCGGCCCACCGGTCGATCCGGCGCGACCCTCGCCGGCACCGTACCCACGACCAACGCCGGAGCCTCGCTCCTCGAACCAGGCCGCTGTCGCGTCCCGCACGCGGGCGAGAACGGTCGGGTCGTCGCTCGGACGCCCGACGCTCACGGCGTCGGCGCCGTACGAGAGGTACTCGTGGACGCTCTCGCGCCCCCTGACCCCGTTGTTCGCAATCACCGACGCGTCGCTCGCCTCGACGACCTTCCCGACCACCGCCTCGGAGTCCATCGCGTCGACGTGGACGAACGCTGCGCCCGCGTCGGCGACGTCGCTGGCCAGCGCCGGCAGATTTACGCCCTCGACTTCCGTCCGCACTTTCACGCTGACGGTCGCCCCCGTCCCGCTTGCCGCACGGACCTGCTCGCAGAGCCGCTCGGCGTCGCGAAGGAGCGCTTCTCCGGCCCCCGCTTCGCAGACCTCAGCTTGCCGGCAGTGCGCGTTGATTTCGAGGATGGCATCGTGATCGCGACAGACCGTCGCGACCGAGCGCAGCGGCGGGAGCGACGTCGTGCGGACATTGAACCCCGCGACGAGCGGGGCGTCAGCGAGCCGGCCCAGCTGGTCGTCGACGAACCCGACCGGATCGTCTGGCAGAAACTCGTCTCTGTCCCGGTCGACCATCTCGCGGGCCGCCTCCCGGGTCGCCTCGTCGATTGCGATCCCGCCCAGAAACGCGGCCCCGGCGAACGGGACGGCGCCGCGGGCCCACTCGGCGTCGGACCGCCCGCTGAGACTGGCGAGCGCGACCCGCGGCCGGAACTCGACTGTCACGCCACCACCTCCAGGGCCTCCCGGACGGCGCGTGCAATCCTGGCTGCGTCGTCTGCGTCGTCCATCCGCGTGTCCGTCCGGACGACGGGGCGGTCGATGTCGGTCCTGTCGGCGTCGTCCAGGACGAACGCATCGGCGAACGAATAGGCCTCGGCGACGCCGGCAGTCGAGGGCTCACTCCCCGTCCCAGCCATGAGTTTCGCTGCCGGTCCCGAAAACACCGTGTCCTCGACGAACGGCGAGACGGCGACGACCGGCGTCTCCGCCAGCGCCGCCTCGAACCCGTCGAGAGCGAGCATCGGTCCGATGCTCGTCACCGGGTTCGACGGCCCGATGACGACCGGGTCGTCGAGTGCGTCCAGTACGGCGTCCGTCGGCGCCGCAGAATCCGCACCCCGGAACTCGACGTCCTCGACAGTCGGTTCGCCGTCGCGGGCGACCCAGAACTCCTGGAAGTGCATCGGTCCCTCGGCCGTGTGGACCATCGTCGCCACGGGGTCGTCACTCATCGGCAGGACGCGCCAGGGCACCTCGAACGCCTCGGCGAGCGTTCGCGTTACCGCTGTCAGGGACTGCCCCTCGTCGAGCAACCCGGTCCGCGTGAGGTGGACGGCGCGGTCCCGGTCGCCGATGTGCATGAACTCTGCGACGGCCGAAAACCGACGCCAGCGCCCCAGATCGCGCCCCCGAACCTGGGCGTCGTCGGGCAGGTACCGCGGCCCGCGGTCGATGCCCGCCGCGTCCGCGATGGCGAACAGTTCCTCGTGGGTCGCCGCGGTGTCGCCCTCGATCCCCCACCACGTCTCCCGGTCGAGTTCGCCCCCGCCGAGGAACAGGACGGTGTCGAGGTCGGGGCAGACGAGGAAGCCGCCGAGTTCGACGTCGTCACCGGTGTTGGCGATCACGGTCGTCTCGGCCGGCGGGAAGGCCGCGTCGGCCCCGTCGAGCAGTTTCGGCGTCCCCGTGCCGCCGGACAGCAACGTGACCATGTCAGAGCCGTCTGGTCGCCTCCAGCGCCAGAGCGATCATCCGGTCGACGTTGTTCTTGGCTTTCTCGGGGAGTTCCTCGTCCTCGGTTTCGCCCTTCTGGGTGCCCTCGACGAGGTTGCCGTCGACGGTGCAGATGGCGCCGGCTCGCATCCCCTTGCGTCGGGCGATCGAGAACAGCGCGGCGGCCTCCATCTCGACGGCGAGCAGCCCCGCGTCCTCCCACGCCCGGACGTACTCGTCGGTTTCGGCGTAGAAGGCGTCGTCGGTCGCGATCGGGCCGACGTGGACCTCCTCGTCGCGTTCGCGCGAGACCTCGACCAGCGACGACAGGACGTCGAAGTCGGGGACCGCCGGCATGCTCTCGGCCTCGTAGCGTTTCGACGTGCCCTCGTCCTTGGCGGCGCCGGTGGCGACGACCATGTCGCCGATCTCGATGTCGCGCTGGAGCGCCCCGGTTGTCCCGACGCGGATGAGCGTCTCGACGCCCACAGCCGAGAGTTCCTCGGCGGCGATGGCCGCCGACGGGCACCCGATCCCCGTCGAGCAGACGGTGAGCCGTCGGCCCTCGAAGCTGGCGTTGACGACTTTGTACTCGCGGTTTTGCGCCACCGTTTCGACGTTCTCGCAGTGGGCCGCGATCCGGTCCACACGGCCGGGATCGCCCGGCAGCAACGCGACGTCCGTCAGCTCTCCGTCCGACACCAGCAGGTGTGGCTGTTTGCCCATGCCCGCACCTTCTGGCCGCGGGTACAAAAACCTGATACTGCCGGACGTGATTCCGTTCATCACTCGGAGTAACAGAGTCACGTCCGGCAGTATGAAAACACCGGCCGCGTTCGTCGTCCCGGGACAGCTACGGCGAGAGGACGAACAGGAAGAAGTTGTACGTGCCAGGCCCGAGGCCGACGGCGACGATCAGCCCCATCAGCAGGTTGGCCTCCACCGGCTCATCGGTGATGTAGTCCGCAAACAGCAACACGATGGCGACCGCAACCACCAGCTTCACGAGGATGAACAGCCATCCCGTCCCGATGAGTGAGGCCGTCGGCAATCCGGCAGCGAGGTCGATGAGCAGCTGTGGAACGGCCGAGCGTTCGCTTGCCCCGAGCAGATCCACGCCGACGGCGGTCGTGATGGCGTCGAACAGATGCGCGAAGATCACCAGGGGGCCGACGTACTTCACTTTCGCGACGAGGCTGGTCCGCCAGAGCCCGAGCGCCAGCGTAATGACGAACGTCGCGCCCACGGCGAGCAACAGACCGGCGGCCGGGTAGATCGGTTCCATCGGCCTGATGGCGGGATCGGTCCCCCGCCAGAGCAACAGCCCGATAAGTGGCACGGCGGTCCCGACACCCATCCCGCTGAGGTACTGGGCGATGTAGTCGGCATCAGGGTCGGTCATGAACATCGCCGTCACCGCCCAGATGAGTCCCATCACGATGAACACGGTGAGGTACACGGCGGGTGCGGAAAACAGCGGCTCCACCGGCTCCGGGAACAGCGGCTGTTTCAGCGTCACCCCCAGCTGGTAGAACACGTGGAGCACGGCCCCCACCACGATCCAGGGCGCGAACGCCACGACTGTTTTCTGATTGATCGGCGGTTTCGCCGCAAGCAGCAGCGCGATGACGAACCCGGCCCCCACGAGCAGTCCCGCCGAGTGCAGCAACGGCGGGATGACGAAATCCGCAAACGGTTCGGCCATGTCGGGTGAATGATACCCCCTCACAAAAACAGTTCCGGTTGGCCGTGGGAGCTGTGTGCTCCGGGAGTTTTTTAAATCCGATATTTCCCGTTCTCTACTGTCCAGTTTGCGAGTCTTGCCAGTCCACAACAGACGCCGCTACTCCCACGAGGTGCTCCCAGTCGACGAGGAGGTGCACGTGTTCGGCGAGGCGGAGCCGCGGGACGGCGCGTCCGGCTCGAACGCCGACCGGCTGAAACTCGGCGAGGAATCGGTTACAGAACAGTTCATCGTCACCGACCTCGGCGAGGACGGCATCGTCTCCGGCTATACCCGGCGAGGGCCGCTGTACATCGGTTTCGGGTGCTGGTCAGTGCTGGCTGCCTCGCTGGCCTCCTGTTCTCGCTGGGGCTGGCGTAGCGCTCCGCGCGTCGGCCCGCCGCCACCGGATCAGGTCGCCGTCTCGAACCGTTTCGAGGAGAGGTCGAACGAGCCGAGCGCGTCCTCGTCGAGCACGACCGTGTGCTCGCCGCCCAGACGGACGCGCCCGTCACAGAGCGAGCGATACAGCGCCACGAGCGACTCCAGATACGCCCGCGACCGCTCCTCGTAGATCGCCACTGGCTCGCGGCGGCCCGGCCGCGGGGCGCCGTTGTTCAGCAGGTAGACGTCGGCGAACCACCGCCGGACGGGCTCCGGCGCGACGGCGACGTACGGCGGCAGGCCGACCCGACGCGTGTCTCCGCTGGCCGTCACAGCCCCGAGCGCGACGAGCAACCGGCCGAGCACGGCCGCCACGTCAGTGACGTGCAGCTCCGTCACCCGGTCGGGGTCGTCGCTGTGACGCACCTCGTACCCGTCCACGTCGGCGTAGTCGAGCGCCTTCGTGCAGGCGGAGACTGCCACGTCGTCCGCCGTGAAGACGGGAACGTAGTCGCCGTCGATGCGGCCACTGGAACTGAGCCACGCGACCAGGACGTTCAGCCCGCGGAACTGCTCGCCACCCCACGAGAGGTCGAACCAGCCCAGTTCCGCGGCCGACTTCGCCGCCAGGTAGCTCGCCGGCGGATCGCCGTCGAGCCAGGCAACGACGTTCTCCTCCGGCAGGCCGATCCGCTTCGCGATGTTTTGCGCCCCCATCCGCGGGTGGCGCTGGCGGTGATCCAGTACCAGGGCGTACTGCTCGTGTTCGCGATAGGGATGCGGGCGGTCGGGGCCGGCGTACGTATCGAGAAATCGGGTCCGCACCGTCGTGAGATCCGTGACGTCCATGCCCCACCTGTGGCTGGCAGCCGATTATAGATTGTGGGTGCTCCGACGAGAGGACGGAAATCGGAGTCGCCCGAATCAGACGAACAGTTCGCGAGCGGCGTCGAGTGCGTCGACCATCGTGTCGATTTCGTCGGTGGTGTTGTAGACGTAGAAGGAGGCCCGAGTGGAGGCGGCGACGCCGAGTTTGTCGTGCAGTGGCTGGGTGCAGTGGTCGCCCGCGCGGACCGCGACGGCGAAGTCGTTGAGCACCTCCGAGAGGTCGTGTGCGTGCACGCTTTCGAGGTTGAACGAGACGAGGCCGCCGCGCTCGACGCCGGCGGGCGGGCCGTAAATCTCGATGTCGTCGAACTCCGCGAGCCGCTCTATGGCGTACTGCGCCAGTTCGTTCTCGTGGCGCTCGATGCGCTCCATCCCGATGTCGTCGAGGTAGTCGGCGGCCGCGGCGAGCCCGATCCCCTCGGCGATCGGCGGCGTCCCGGCCTCGAACTTCCAGGGGAGTTCCGCCCACGAGGAGTCGTCGTAGGTGACCTTCCTGATCATGCCGCCGCCGTAGTAGAACGGCGCCATCTCCTCCAGGAGCTCCTTGCGACCGTAGAGGCCGCCGATGCCCGTCGGCCCGGCCATCTTGTGCCCCGAAAAGGCGTAGAAGTCGGCGCCGATCTCCTCGACGTCGACCGGCATCGTCGGCACCGACTGGGCGCCGTCGACGAAGATGTAGGCGTCGTGGTCGTGGGCGATCTCCGCCAGCGCGCCGACCGGGTTTTTCGTCCCGAGCGTGTTCGAGACGTGGACCACGCTGACCATCCCCGTGTCGTCGGTGATCAGCTCCTTGGCGTGGTCCATGTCGAGTTCGCCGTCGTCGTCGACGCGGATGTACTTGATCTCGGCGCCCGTGCGCTTGGCGATCTGCTGCCAGGTCACCAGCGAGGAGTGGTGCTCCATCTCCGTGGTGACCACCTCGTCGCCGGGGCCGAGTTCGTTCAGCCCCCAGGAGTACGCCACGAGGTTCTCGCTGTCGGTGGTGTTTTTGGTGAATATCATCTCCTCGCGCCCGCCGCTGGCGCCGACGAACTCGGCGAGGCGGTCGTGGGCGTCCTCGTAGGCGATGCTCGCCTCCTGGCTGAGGTGGTGGAGCCCCCGGTGGACGTTCGCGTTCGTCTCCCGGTAGTAGTCGCTCATCGCGTCGATGACCTGATCCGGCGTCTGTGCCGTCGCCGCGTTGTCCAGATACACCAGCTGTTCGCCCCCGAACTCCCGCTGGAGGATGGGGAAGTCCTCCCGGATCCCCTCGACGTCCAGTATCTGGGGCTCTGTCGTTGCCATTACAGAAACATCAGGGACGCAACGACCAACTGTATTTCGGTTTGCCGAAAGATTCCCGCTACCGCGGAGCCGCTGCAGAGTCGGGACAGTGTCGGCTCGGCAGTTCTCTTACATCCAGAGCAGCTGTGCGTGTCTCGTCCCCTCGAAATCGAGGACGTTTTCCTCCTCGACGAAGCCGTGTTCGATCGCCAGGCCGACCGCGCGGGTGCCGACGATGTTCGCGACGCTACACCGCGCGAGGGACTCGACGACCTGCTGTTCGTCTGCGGCCTCGCCGTCGTAGAACTCGGGCGTGACCGACAGCGACACGTCGCCGGCCTCGAACTCCTCGCCCAGCACGTCGGCGTCACAGACTGACACCAGCCGCCCCTTCTCTGTCGATCGCACATTCAACAGCAGGTCGGTCATGTCACTCCATCAGCCGTTCGTCGTCGCCCATCTCCATCAGCTCCTCCTCGTTTTCGGACCTGAGCTGTTCGGCCTGTTCGGCGACTTCCTCGGCGCGTTCGTCCTCGCCGAGCTGTTCGAGCGCGATCGCCTTCTCCTCGAGCAGGTCCGCGCTGCGGTAGCCCAGCCTGATCGCGTTGTCGAAGGCGTTGAGCGCGTCCTCGGCGAGCCCCCGCTCGTTGAGAAAGAAGCCACGGTTGTACCAGGCCTGGCCGAACCGGGGGTCGATCTCAACGGCGCGTTCGGCGTGTTCCAGCGCCTCCTCGGTGCGGCCAAACTCCCAGAGCGCGTACGCGAGGTTGGTCTCGGCCGTCGCGGCGTGTTCGGAGTCGTCGTCGATGTCCAGCGCCTCCCTGTAGGCGCCGATGGCCGCGTCGTACTCCTCCAGTTCGGCGTGCGCAACGCCCTTGTTGACCCAGGCCTCCTGCTCGACCAGGTCGTCCGCTGCAAAGCGGGCCGTCCGCTCGAACGCGTCGGTCGCCTGTTCGTGGCGGTTGATGCGGACGTACTCCAGGCCCACCTCCAGCAGTTTCTCGGCGTCGACCTCGTCGGAGGCGACCTGGTCGTCGTCGAGCAGGTCCGCCAGTGCGTGCGAGTCGACGGGGTCGACCGTCTCCGGGCCGACCGACAGTTCCGGCGGATCGATGTCGAACGCGTCGTACGGATCGCCGAACCCCTGCCCCTCCGAGAACTCGTGGTCCCGTGGTTCATCAGTCATACCCGACTCTTTCGTGGGCGTAGCATTAAGGGCTGCGTCACCAATCGGCGCGTATGCGACTGTTCGTCAGCGTCGACCTCGACGATGACCTCGCTGCCGGGGTCGAACGGGTCCAGGAACCGCTGTCGGATGCGAGCGGCCTCCGGCTGACGGATCCCGGCCAGGCGCACCTCACGCTGAAGTTCCTGGGCGACACCGACCCTGAGAGGGTGCCGGCACTCGGCGACGAACTCCGCCAGGCGGTCGAGGAGAGCGGCGTCGAGCCGTTCCGCGCCGAGTTCGGCGGCCTGGGCGTGTTTCCGAGCCTGGAGTACATCAGCGTCGTCTGGCTCGGTTCACGCCACACGTCACGCTCGCACGGATGGATCACGCGGGCGGTAAAGGGCTCGTTCAGGAAGTGGTGCGCAACCGCGATCCGGACGTCGGCGCGATGACTGTCGAGTCGATTCGTCTCACCGAGTCCGAACTCACGCCGTTGGGGCCGGAGTACTCGACGGTCGAGGAGTTCGACCTCCGATAAGTCGGTGCCGGTACGGCCCTACAGGCGGTCCTCGACGACTTCGAGGCCGACCGTCACCTGGATCGGTTCGGCGGTGTCGGGAACCTGTGCAGCGGTTCCAGTCGATCGCCAGATCGTGGACGCGGGATGGATCACCGGGTCAGGGCTCCGTCCCGGTTTTCCCACAGTCGGGAGACTGTCGCTCGCGTGGGCTTCGGCGAAAGGAACACACATTTATGCACCCGCGGGGTACAGTCGGACACCATGGGTAAGAAATCGAAAGCGAAGAAAAAGCGGCTGGCAAAGCTGGAGAATCAGAACAGCCGCGTCCCCGCCTGGGTCATCGTCAAGACCGACCGAGAGGTGACGCGGAACCCCAAGCGCCGCCAGTGGCGGCGGAGTAACACCGACGAATGAGCGCGAGCGACTTCGAGGAGCGGGTCATAACGATCCCGCTTCGTGACGTGAATGCCGGCTCGAAGACCGCGGCTGCTGACAGGGCCATGACCCTGGTCCGGGAGCACCTCGCACAGCAGTTCTCGGTCGCCGAGGAGGCCATACGGCTGGATCCCTCGATCAACGAGACGATCTGGTCCAGCGGGCGCTCGAACCCGCCGAGCAAGATCAGGGTCCGCGCGGCGCGCTTCGAGGAAGAAGGCGAAGGCGTCGTCGAGGCCGAAATCACCGAGTAACGGTGCTCCGCGCGGCCTTCTCCGGATCGCCGTACATCGGCGTGTTCGCCAGGGCGACCGACGCCTGCCTGCTGATCCGCGCTGACGTCGACGCCGATCTGCGCGAGTCCTGCGCCGAGGAACTGGGGGTTCCCGCAGTCGCAACGACGGTCGGCGGATCCGGCACTGTCGGCGCGCTCGCGACCGGAAACGGCAACGGGCTCCTCGTCAGTAGCAGGATCCGCGAGCGAGAGCGCGAACGGATCAGCGAGGCGGTCGATCTCCCGGTCCGGGAACTCCCGGGCCGCATCAACGCAGCGGGCAACGTGGTGCTGGCCAACGACAACGGCGCGTTCGTCCACCCTGACGTCCCACGTGAGGGTGTCCAGGCCGTCAAGGACGCACTCGACGTCCCCGTACTGCGCGGCACGCTCGCGGGGGTCCAGACCGTCGGCACCGCTGGCGTGGTGACCAACCGGGGCGTCCTCTGTCACCCGAAGTCGACGGACGAACAGCTCGACGAACTCGAGGACCACCTCGGCGTTCCCGCCGACATCGGCACCATCAACTACGGCGGGCCGCTGGTCGGCTCCGGGCTGGTCGCCAACGACGGCGGCTACATCGTCGGTGAACGGACGACAGGTCCCGAACTGGGCCGCATCGACTCGGCACTGGGCTACGCCGCCGACTGATCGGTACTGCTCCTCTCGGCCCGGAAACGGCCCGCTGCATCTGCCGGGCAAAGCGTGTTAGTAGCCTCGTAGTACAGGTCTTCCGTCCCCGTGATATTCACGTGGTACCCACTCTGTAAGGCCGCAGTTTTAATAACGAACCATCCATACCTAAGGTGTGAACGACTCCCAGCGCAAGAGGGGTAAGACAATCCACAGGGAGACCGGGAAAACGTTCTACTACGCGACCCGGCTCCTTCCGGAGCGGATCCGGGAGCAGACTTACGTCCTCTACGGATTTTTTCGGATCGCAGACGAGGTCGTCGACGACGGTTTCGACAGGGAGCCCTCCGACCAGCGGGCCGAACTCGAGTCGATCCGACGTGCCGCGCTCGGCGAGGAGGCAACCGAGGAGCCGGTCATTGCGGCCTTTTCGGAGATCAGAGCGCAGGCAGGGATCCCCGACGAGGAGGTCGACGCGTTCATCGACGCGATGATCGCCGACATCGACACCGATCGCTACGAGACCGACGATGATCTGGAGTCGTACATGCGGGGCTCTGCGGCCGCAGTCGGCAACATGATGACGGCGATCATGGAGCCGGACCAGCCGGAGACGGCCCGCCCGCACGCCATGGCCCTCGGCGAGGCGTTTCAGCTGACGAACTTCATCCGTGACGTCAGGGAGGACATCGAAGAACTGGGGCGGGTGTACCTCCCGTTGACGACGCTCCGGCGCAACGACGTCACGGTCGAGCAGCTCCGGCGCGGCGAGGTGACGCCGGGGTTCCGGCGGGCGATCCAGTCGGAGCTCGCGCGCGCCGAAACCCGGTACCGCCACGGCGTCCAGGGGATCGAGTACCTCCCCTCGGACTGTCAGTTCGCGGTGCTGCTTTCCGCGGTGTTGTACGCCGAACACCACCGGCTGATCCGCGCACAGGAGTTCGACGTGCTCTCGACGCGGCCGTCGCTCTCCCGGCCGCGGAAGCTCTGGCTGATCGCGCGGACCTGGTGGAACTGGCGGCGGTACCGCGATCCCGTGACCGTGTTCCGCCGCGTCAGCGCCATCCCCTCCGAGGAGGCGCCGCCGGACGAGACGGCGACCGGCGGCCCGGATCACGGCGTCCCGTCACCCGATTGACGAGTTATTTTGGCGTCGCGTTCAGGTCGGTCGCGACGGCAGAACTGCGAAGTCGAACCGGTCGACGTGCACGAGCCACCCCGCGAACAGGGCAGCGACTGCGACCGGGAGCCAGGCGCCGTAGAACGCGTTGACCACGCCCCACAGCAGCACGAAGCTGACCATGTCGTCGAGCACGTACGGGCAGGAATCGACGCGCTCGCGCACCGCCGTTCGCCTGAACGCGAGGTCGATGAGGACGGCCGCGACGACGGCGCTGAGCACCCAGCCCGCGTAGTTCGAGAGCGGGACGCCGTAGAACCCGCTCCCGGCGAACGACCAGAACCCGAGCGCGACCGCCGCCGGATCCAGCACGATGTCGAGGGCGACTACGGTGGCGGCGACGACCGGAATCCGTAGCGCAGCCAGGTTGGCGCGGTCCCCGAGCAACAGCAGGCACAGCAGGTAGCTGTTCAGCGCGAGCGGGACGAAAAACACCGGGAGCCCGACCGGGATGGTGTCGAACAGCATCGGTCCCAGCGGCACGTCGTAGCTGAACTCGCCGTAGGGGACGCCGGTAGTCGCTCCGACGTACTCGATGACGTAGCTGTAGGCGACGAGCGCCGACAGCGCGCCCGCAGCGCGCCGGTCGATCAGCGGTGCCAGCCCCGAAATCAGCGGCAGTCGCATGACTGCGACGCCGAACAGCACGAGGTAGGGGTCGAACGCCAGCGGGTCCGGGAGCAGCCCCTCCGCGCTTGCCAGCAGCAGGGCCGCGCCGGTGATAGGGAACACGACCGCGATGGTGAAACGATTGTTCGCGACCGTCCGATCCAAGAGGTGTTCGAACGCGTCCCTGTCGCGAAACGCCCGGCGCAGCCGTCCGCGGTCGGTCGACAGCCCGGGGGAGTCCTCGCTCACCCCTTCGGAGCCGTCAGCCATGGATCAGCCCCCAGATGCCGCCGAGGGTGAGCACCATCCCGGCGAGCGTGTTCACGGCCGGGAACCACCAGTACGCCCGCGAGACGGCGACGTTTCCGGCGGCGATTCCAGCGATGAACAGCAGGTAGACAGCGAACACCCCGCCGAGGAACGGGTGGAGCCAGGTCATGAGGCCCGCAGCGGCGAGCCAGCAGGCGCCGCAGTACGCCAGCGTCCGCCGTTCGCCGAGCAGCGTCGCAGTAGTGCGGATGCCCGCGGCGCGGTCCGGTTCGATGTCCGGGATCGCCGAGAACGTGTGCATCCCCATCGCCCAGATCCACCCGCCAGCGACCGCAACCGCGGGCGGGAACGACCCCGTCAGCGTGGCGTAGGCGACCAGCGCGGGCAGCACGTACAACCCGTTGGAGAGCGAGTCGAGAAACGGCGTCGTCTTGAACCGCAGCGGCGGGGCGCTGTAGGCCCCACCGAGCAGGTAGAAGCCCGCGAACGGCAGGAGGGCTGTCCGTGGCAGGAACGGAACGAAGGCGGCGCCGAGCAGGGTCGCGCTCGCGACGACGGCCGCGACCGCGCGGCTGCCGGTGTACTGCACTTCGCGGCCGTCCTCCGCCTTCTTCGGGTTCAGTGCGTCGATGTCAGCGTCGAAGATGTCGTTGATGCCGTACAGAAACAGGTTGGCAGGCAGCAGGAAGTAGGCGAACAGCGCGACAGTGATCGGCTGGACGACCTCTCCGGGCCCGGCGGCGCCGTAGACGACGCCGACGATGACCGGACCCGCGAGGTACAGCCAGAACCGCGGCCGCGAGAGCCAGAACAGGTAGCCCGGGAGCGTCCGCTCGGAGGGGGTGAGCGACGAGAGGCGGCCAGCCACGTCTGTCATGCGTTCCGATACGTGTGTGAGGGTGGGACGCCTATGTGGGTTTTTGTTTCGGCACCTGTCGCCCACACCACGCGTGCCTCCACGTCGTCTCCTGTCGCTCACACCACGCGTGCCCCACGTCGTCACCTGTCGCCCGCACCACGCGTGCCCCACGTCGTCACCTGTCGTCTGCGTCACATGCGCCGCCAGCGCCGTCACGCCCTACCGCGTCTCGGCAGGGCAGAGTCGCGGACGCGGCGGAGCCGTCTCGCACCGAGTACTATTCGCAGGCGACAAATGACGAAACACTTAGGACGCCGTGCCCCTGCATCACCGATAGGGTAGTGATAGAAATGCGCATGGTCGTACTTACCAAAGGCGTCCCGGACTTCCGCGAGGGAAAGGTGTCGTTCGACGAGGACGGACACCTCGAGCGCGGAAAGACGCCGACGGTCATGAACCCGAACGACAAGACCGCCTTGCGTGCCGCGTTGCAGACGAAGGTGAAACACGGGGGAGACGTCTCCCTGATGAGCATGGGCCCGCCCGGCTACGCGGAGATCCTCCAGGAAGGGATGGACGACGTCTACGCTGACGACCTCTATCTGCTCAGCGACCGCGAGATGGGGGCCGCCGACACCTGGGCGACGGCGATGACTGTCTCGACGGGGCTAGAGCAGCTGGACGAGACGCCGGATCTCATCTTTGCGGGCTTCAAGACTGCCGACGGCGAGACGGGCCACACCGGCCCCCAGACCAAGTGGTGTCTGGACATCAACGAGGAGATGCCGGACTACCCGCTGATCACCCACGTCGTCGCCCTGGACGTTGACGAGGACGCGGGGACGGTCCGGGCCAAGCGCCTCGTCGAGGGCGACGTCTCGGAGATCGAGACGATCGAGGCCGATCTGCCGGCGTTCGTCGTTACCGACCCCGAGTTCGAGGCGAACTACCGGCGGGCCGAGCACCGCCTCCGGCACAAGGACTTCCGCGACGAGACCCAGCGCCGGGCGGCGGAGTTCGGCGAGTACCTGGCCGACGACTCCGAGATGGAGCCGACCGAGTTCGAGGAGTTCACGATGTGGAACCACGAAGGCCTGAACCTCGACCCGGACTTCATCGGCCTGGACGGCTCGCCGACGATCGTCGCCGGCGTCGACCCGATCCCGAAGGCCCCCTCCGAGCGCGAGGCGACGATGATCGACCCCGAAGACGACGAGGGGATGGCGGAGGTCTTCGAGGAACTGAATCAGTACGCGGCAGGTGACTGAGTATGCCCGAAATCGATCCCACTGAGCACGACATCGCCGAACTGGGCCCGAAGATCAAGGACATCGACGACGAGCAGGAACTCGAGGAGATGCTCGCCATGGAGAAAGGCGGTGAGAGTCGCGCCCCCGTGATCACCCTCATCGAGGACCGCCTCGAGAAAGTGGGTGGCGAGGACGAGGACGTCGACCCCAGCGAGGCCGACCTCACCGAGATGACGATCGCGGACATCGCGAACATGATCCGCGACGTCGAGGATATCGAGGTCCTCCGGAACATCCTCGAACGCGAGAAGGAGGGCAAGGACCGCAAGGGTGCCAAGTCCCAGATCGAGAAGCAGATCGACAACCTCGAGGAGGACGACGAGGACCGCGAGGAACTCGAGTACGTCCCGCCCGAGGAGAAACACCCCGACCTCGACCACCCGACGGCGGACAAGCTGTACGTCGAGGGGACCGTCGACGGCGAGTACCGGGACATGTGGGTGTACTGCGAGACCCAGCAGGGCGAACTGCTCGACGTCTCCCGGGAGATGCTCGGCAAGGCCCGGGAGCTGATGGACGTGTACAACGACGACTACGACGAGGACGAGCAGGTCGTCGCGGTGCTGATCGGCGACGGCGTCGACGACCTCACCGAAGAGTGTCTGGCCTACGGCGCCGACCGCGTCGTCTACCACGACGACGAGCGGCTCACCCGGTTCCAGCACGCGCCGTACACGGAGATTTTCTGCCACATGTGCCGCGACTGGGAGGCCGACTGGCGGGAGTACCACGAGCCCCGGTACACGGTGTTCCCGGCGACGAACAACGGCCGGGACCTCTCGGCGCTCGTGCAGGGCGAACTCGACTCCGGGCTCGCCTCGGACTGCTCCGGGCTGTACATCGAGAGCGCGGCCATCTCGAACCCGGCGAAGACGGGCCGGCCCGGCGAGACGATGACGTTCGAGCGCATCCTGCACATGAAGCGCCCGGACTTCTCCGGGTTCGAGTACTCCACCATCCTCTGTATCGACAAGCCCCACCGGGACTTCCACCCGCAGGGCGCCTCGGTCATCCCGGGGAGCTTCGAGATTCCCGAGGCCGAACCGGAGCCCGAGGGCGAAGTCGTCGAGCACGACCTCGATCTTCCGGACGACTGGTTCCAGACCCACGTCACGGAGTACGACCAGCTCGACGAGGGCGTCGACCTCACGGGTCACGACGTCGTCGTCGCGATGGGCCGTGGTATCGACCGCGTCGACCCCACGGAGGGGATCGAACTTGGGCTGGAGCTGACCGACCAGTTCGAGGACGCCGGCTTCGGCCTCTCGCGGGGCGTGATCACCGCCTCCTACGAGTTCGGCGGCCACGTCGAGCAGTACATCACCGAGGAGCGACAGATCGGCGAGTCCGGCCAGGTCGTCGAGCCGGAGCTGTACATCGCCGCCGGGATCAGCGGCGCCGTCCAGCACAAGGTCGGCATGGACGAGTCCGACACGATCGTCGCGATCAACACCGATCCCGAGGCGGACATCCGGGACTTCTCGGATTACTTCATCGAGGGGGACCTCTTCGAGGTGCTCCCGCGGCTGACCGAAGCGCTGGCGGAGGGTGAACTCGGCGCAGCGATCGCGGAGGCAAGCGATGACTGAGCACGAACACTACGAGGCGGTCGTCGTCGGGGCCGGCCCGGGCGGCGCAGCCGCGGCGGCGACGCTGGCACAGCACGGCGTCGAGACGCTGGTCCTGGAACGCGGCGTGGATGCGGGCTCGAAGAACGTCTCGGGCGGCCTGATCTACGCCGAGGAGTCCGCGCCGTACACGATCGACCAGCTGTTCCCCGGCTTCCGCGAGGAGGCGGCCGAGCGGCCGGTTGAGGAGTACTACATCCACAACATCGCCGGCGAGAAGGTCGAGACGTTCGACCTGCACGACATCCACCACCACGACACAGAGTGGTGCGACGCCGTGCTCCGGCGGAAGATGGACTCCTGGCTCGCCGAGCGGGTCCACGAGATGACCCGCGAGACGGGCGGCGGCCTGCTCACGGGCGTCCGCGCGAACGGACTCCTGCGCGAGGGCGGGAAAATCGTCGGCGTCACGCTAGACGAACTCGATCCGATCACGGCCGACGTCGTCATCGCGGCCGACGGCGTGAACTCGGAACTCGCCCGCGGCGCCGGCCTGATGGACTGGGAGGAGCCCGAAGACTGGTTCCAGGGCGTGAAAGCGGTCGTCGACATGCCGCCGGAGGCGATCACCGAGCGGTTCGACATCGACGACGACGAAGGGGTCGCCCACCTGTTCTCGGGCGACCTGTTCGAGGGGGTCCGCGGCGGCGGCTTCCTCTACACCAACGAGGATTCGCTGTCGATCGGGACTGTGTTCCACCTCGATTCGCTTTCGGCCCAGCGGGCCGAGCCCCACGAACTGCTCGACAGCCTGCTGACGCACCCGCTGCTCGACCAGTGGTTCCAGGGCGAGTACCACGAGCGCGAGTACAGCGCGAAGTTGGTGCCCGACTCGAAGAAAGTCGCCAACCCCTCGCCCCACCGCGGCCGCCTGCTGCTGGTCGGCGACGCTGCGGGGCAGATGCAGGCCCAGGGGCCGATCATCAAGGGGATGAACCACGCGGTGACCGCCGGCGGGCTGGCCGCCGAGGCGTTCGCGGAGGCCAAGAGCCGCGGCAACGAGAAGGCCGCTGGGACGCTGTACCAGCAGAAGCTCGAAGACGAGGGCGTGATGGATCAGCTCCGGCCCACCCGCTACCGCGCGACGCGGTTCGTCTCCGAGAGCGACGTCGTCAACAGCGTCGGCTCCAGTCTGCTGGACTCCGCGGTCGGCGCGGCCGGGATCAAGCTGTTCGACGGCCTGCTGGAGAAGTCGTTCAACTCGCCGTTCGTCCTCGGGATGATCCCCGACACCAAGCTCTCGTACGTGACCGTCCCCACGCGCATCGCCGAGGTGCTCGGGGACCCGGTGTACGACGAGAACGACGTCGAGCCGCCAGCGCTCGACGACCGGATCGGTGACCTGACCTACGACGTCGACGACCCCCACATCGAGGTACTCGACAACAGCTTCGAGGCAAGCGGCACCGCGGTCACGGCCTGCCCGGTCAGCGCCGAAGGGTTCGGCGGCGGCTGCTACCGCGAGGAGACCGTCAAGACGAACGGCACGGAGGAGAAGAAAGTCAGCCTCGACACCCAGCCCTGCGTCGAGTGTGGGACCTGCGCGGTCGTCGCGGACACCCACTGGGAGCACCCCAGCGGCGGCAAGGGCGTCGAGTTCAAACAGGGATAGATGACGGCCGAGGCGCGCTTCGCGGAGCGCATCGAGGACCTCGCCGACCGGGCGACGGCCGACTGCGCGGCGTTCGAACCGCCGGCCGACCCGCCGGACGAACAGCAGGCCATGTCGTACCTCCGGGATGGTGCCGGCCCCGCCGTCTCGCTGTACGTCGAGGCCCGCACTGGCGGCCTGATGGTCCACTTCCCGCCTGACCAGTACCACGCCCTGGAGAACGCGATGAACGACTGGTTCGAACTGTACGCCGCCTGCTACGGCGTCGATGTCGACGCCGACGTCGCGCTCCGGAAAGCCGCCGAACTGCTGATCGACACCCACAACATCAAGGACGTCGCCCAGATCCTCACGGGCGTTCCGGAACGCTAAACGAGTTCCCTCGAAGGTAATTATTTTCGGGGAATCCGCGCAAACAATTATAAATCGCCGTGTGGTACCAATGGGCATGGAAGGTCTGGAGAAGCCGTCGTTCGACCACAAAGATCGACGCGACATCTACGAACACGTCGAGCGAAACGGCGCGATGCGGCCGGATGACGTGCGCACGGCACTGGGAATGAAAGCCCGGCCGTTCGGGCACCACATGGCGATTCTCAAGCGCGACAACATTCTCGAAGAGCGGGATAGCAAACTCCGCATCGCCTACGAGGCCGGGGCCGAAGAGGAGTACGAGACGGACGACGTCTCCTTTACGATCAGGCAGGCTCGCGAGGAGGACCTGACCGGGCTCGTCGGTGCGATCAGGCAGGCGATCGGCAGCGGCGAGTACGTCCGTGCCGAGACTGTCGCCGACGTGGTCGATAACGAGGGCGTGTTGCTCCGGCACAACGAGATCGAGTCGCGCATCTTCTTCGTCGCGACCGTCGACTCGGAGGTGGTCGGCTGGGTCCACCTCCGGCACGTCGATCTGGCCAAACTCACCCACACCGCGCAGTTGACTGTCGGCGTGCTCGAGGGGTACCGCGGCCACGGCATCGGGAGCCACCTCCTGGAGCGCGGCCTCGAGTGGGCCACAAAGCAGGGTTTCGAGAAGATCGAGAACGCGCTACCCGCGACCAACGAGAAAGCGATCGAGTTCCTCGATGAGCGTGGCTGGGAAGTCGAGGCGGTGCGCGAGGACCACTACAAGATGGACGGTACGTACGTCGACGAAGTGATGATGGCGGTGCAACTCTAGTTGCTCGCCCCGTCGGGCAACTCCTCGTCGGCCGAGGCCAGCGGATCCGCGACGATCCCGTCTTTCTGCCCGTAGACTCGCGCGTGACCGGCACAGACAGCTCTGTTCTCGGCCCACGGAATGTACAGCTGGAAGGTGGCTTCGCTCTCGCAGCCTTCCTCGCTACACTCCATACTCGGGAGTACGCCGGAAGACGACTTATACTGATTGTTGTGATTATTTTCACCACCACATCGCAACAGTGGCGGTTTCATGTCCCGAAACTGGCGTCTGATAGTGATTGCTGTGACTCTTTACCGCTGTCGACCCATCAGACTCCGGTGTCAGCCCGTGAAGCTCCCAAAAATGCGATGCGACTCCGAAAATAATCACAACAATCACTATGAGGAGTACCCGGCGGTAAAGAGTCACAACAATCTGCTGTGTTGAATAGGGGTACGGCGCGGCTATCATAATCGTTCACAGAGCTGTTCGATGTTGTGGATGGCGAACATCAGGATGATCTCACGGAAC
>PXRK01000009.1 GCA_003021015.1 Halobacteriales archaeon QS_4_66_20
CCGTGCAGAAGCGGGCAAGGGTGAGGTTGTTCGCCTATTAAAGGAGGTCGTGAGCTGGGTTTAGACCGTCGTGAGACAGGTCGGCTGCTATCTACTGGGAGTGTTTGGTGCCTGACGGGAACGACCGTATAGTACGAGAGGAACTACGGTTGGTGGCCACTGGTGTACCGGTTGTTCGAGAGAGCACTGCCGGGCAGCCACGCCACACGGGGTAACGGCTGAACGCATCTAAGCCGGAAACCCACCTGGAAAAGAGGCACCGCTTTAGGCCACTCGTAGAAGACGAGGTCGATAGACTCGGGGTGTACGCGTCGAGGCAACGAGACGTTCAGCCCGCGAGCACTAACAGGCCAAAGCCACTATTCATCCGCATTGGACTCGGTGTAAACGAGTCCAGGCGCAATCTGGATCGCACGGACACACGGTTTCTAGACCACTGATACAGGTGTCGCGGCGGACGCCGCGTCGCGGTTCGACTCCGCGAGTCAGCGTTAAGGCGGCCACAGCGGCGGGGTTACACCCGTACCCATCCCGAACACGGAAGTTAAGCCCGCCAGCGTTCCGGTGAGTACTGGAGTACGAGAGTCTCTGGGAAACTCGGTTCGCCGCCTCCCATTCTTCATCCATCATTCGACCAGTGACGACGCCGTCGCTGGTCTGCAGTGTCCGTCCGGGAGCGACAACGCCGGTCACCGCCGAATTCTCGGACAGTGAAGGCGCCCACACCTTTTTTATCATAGATACGGAACACCGAACACGAGTGGCATGTCCGGGCACGCACGACTGACCGCCGAGACCCTGGCCGATCCGCCGGGGCTGGAGATCGTCGACCGGGTCGAGCAGCTGCGGTACCAGCTGCACACGCCCGAAACGGTCTCCACGACACCGGTCTCCACTGGGAAGTTTTACTTCCCGGTCGGGCGCGGGCTCCGGATGCGGACCCGGGAGTTCGTCCTGCCGAGCGTCGTGTCCGTGTTCGTCCGCGACGGCGACGGCAACATGGTCAGCGAGATCGAGCACCTCGACAACGAGTCGCTCGGTCCGGGCGAGTATATCCTGGAGCTGAGTACGCAGATCAAGACGTACATCGAGGTCGAGGGGCCGGTCGAGATCACGGCCGACCTCCTTGAGGTGCGGTTCGAGTTCGCCGAGGAGACGGCAGTCGACATCGGCGTCCGGTCGCGGCACAACCGGCCGGCCGCGACCATCACGACGACCACGGACCCGGTCGAGATGATGCTGGCGATCGGCTCGTTCGGCTCGGCGCTGAAATCGACGAGCCCCGAGCGGTCGTTCCCGACGCTGCGCGGGCACCCGCCCGCGGTCGAACTCGGCGACGAACTCGACGTGCCGCCGTCGGTCGACCCGCCGGAGACGGGCGTCACGCTCGAAGCGCCGCCGGCCTACGACGCCATCTTCCCGCTGGCGTCGCTATCCTACTACCTCGGCGCGGATTTCGTCCCCGCCCAGCGCCCCCGGCTCGTGACCGACGACGGGTTCGCGTACGCGTTCGACTACCCGGAGGGGTACGAGGACGACGTTGCGCGCGTTCTCAAGCAGGTGTTCCTGCTGGACTGTCTGGCCAGGACCGAAGGGTTCTACGCGGTCAACCTCCACGAGCGCAACGCGCTGGACACACAGCTCGATCTGGACTGGGCGGCACTGTACGACGCGTCGCTGTCCGAGCGCCTCGAACCGTACCTGTCGGTCCCGTACGCCGTTCTGGAGGAACACGTCCCCGAGTGGCGACTCACCGCCCACGTCGAGCCCACCCCCGACACCGTCGAACAGCTCCCGTTCGTCGTCGACGACCTCGCGGTCGTGCGAACAGTCGACACCGAGCAGTGGAGCTCCTCGTCGCCGGACCTGCGGGTCGCGGCCGACGGCGCGGGCGAGGACGTGCTGACGCGCTCGGCGTCACCCTCGGAGGCGACACCGGAGCTCGCCGACGGCCCGATCTCCCGCTCGGTGTCGTCGACGACACAGCGTGACGACACCACCTACGTGGAGTTCGAGGAGGCCGACTCCCTGGAGCAGGCGTGGCTGGGCGAGGGTGTCCCCGTCGGGGCGAGCAAGCTGATCCCGGCGGCGTTCCGCAACCGCCTGGACCGGGAGGTGACCGCCGGGGACATCGCGATTACGATCGTGCTCAACGACGACCGGATGGCCGAGGAGCGCGACCTCGTCGACAGCGCCTACGGCGACCGCCAGAACCTCCCGTTCGACGTGACCGTCCGCCGGGACCTCGCCGTCGACCAGCTCCGCGAGGAACTCAGGAAGGACCGGAGCTTCCTGCACTACATCGGCCACACCGACGAGGAGGGGTTCGAGTGTTCTGACGGCAAACTCGACGTCTCGTCGCTCGACCAAACAGGCATCGACGCGTTCCTGCTCAACGCCTGCAAATCCTACCAGCAGGGCGTCAACCTGATCGAGGCCGGCGCCATCGGCGGCATCGTGACGCTCTCTGAGGTGTTCAACGAGGGCGCCGTCCGCATGGGCGAGACGATCTCGCGACTGCTCAATGCTGGATTCCCGCTCCGAGCTGCGCTGACGATCGCCCGCGATGAGAGCATCCTCGGCGGCCAGTACATCGTCGTCGGTGACGGCGGGATGACTGTGGCACAGCCCGCGAGTCGGACGCCACTCTCTCTTGAGATAGAGTTGGAAGATGACGAGTACATATTACGAATAAATTCATTTGTAACGGATAATGCAGGACTTGGTAGCATGAATATTCCTTATCTGGAGTCTGTCGGTCAGTACTTTTTGAGTTCTGGAATTCTCGGCCAGTTTAAAATTAGCGAGAATGAATTAACTCAGTTCCTTGAATTAGAAGGGATGCCAATTAAGTATGATGATACCCTGCTCTGGAGTTATAATCTCAATGTTACTAACGAGTTTTAGATCTGTCTCCTTGTTCGTGTAACAAACAAGGTGTTTTCTGTTATATATCAGGGTCCGCTAACCGTTCCAGCCGCACCTTCAGCAGCCACAGCACCGATCTGGGTCAGCAGGACAGTTGCACTGAACAGTACACCGAGCAGCCGCGGATGTTCACGCAGGAACTCCGCAACGTTGGTTTCTGACATCGTACACGCAAACCATTGGGTGGTCTGATATTATATTTATCTGATGCTTTTTAACATGAGATTAATTTTATTAAGAGTGAAGATGACTGTCTTTAATGCATGATGCTCCCATGCATGATAGAGATTGAAAGTCTTAGTGCTTCTATCGACTGAAATATCTGAATTAGGGTAATTCAGGGATCAATAATCGGGGATTACTTTCGCACATCGCCATGTGAACCGGGGACTCGGGGATCTCGTTTCAATTCAGGGATCAATAATCGGGGATTACTTTCAACACCCAGTTGATCCAGAGTGCAGATTTACGCCAGCGCCAGGGCAGCGCCGACGCGGGCCTGCTCATCATTGACCTCCTCTCCGCCCTGAAGGGCGAAGATTCCTCCGTGGGGAATCCTGCCTGCCTGATTCCCCCGGCTGTGAACGTGCGGGTTTGCTGATGCACCTTCGGCCCTCGAAGTGAGGGTGTGGCGTCTTGGGTATCCGCTCGGTGTTGCCCTCTGTTCTGGAGTGGCACTCACAGGCGTCCAGCACAGTGAGCAGCGGGCCGAGCCATCGGCCCGACTCCCCGGTTGCAGCCACCGCTGGGGGAGTTCTGTCGTGACATGCCAACGCGCTGCTGGTTGGGCTGCGAAGGTGTGTGAGTGACGGCGGGTCTGCGGGAACCGCATCGAGGGTGGACGGCCAGGTGGAGGGTTTTCGGTTGTCTCAGCTGGTGAGCGCTATCCGGGTGGTAACGGAATTACGTCCGGCAGTATCAGCGGTTGGGCGCGTCCGCGTCCAGCCACGTGGTGTTGCTCTGGGAGCGGTGGCCGCCCAGGGCACCGCCGCGCGGCGCGTTGACCCACTGGTAGCGGAACGACTCGCCGAGGTTGTGGAACAGCGGCAGCAGTACCATGTCCTCGCGGACGGCGCGCTCCATCGCGACGAAGTTCTCGTTACGGATGTCCTCGTCCTCGGGGGCCGGGTTGTTCTCGATGGTCTCCCAGGCCTCCTGGGCCCGCTGGGACGGCTCGGTGTCGACGCTGTTCCAGTCGAGGTAGTACCCGTCGGCACCGCCCTCGCGGGAGGTATCGGTGATCCGGGGCTCGAAGCCGTACAGGCCGTAGGCCGGGTCGACCCAGCTCCAGATCCAGCCCAGCGAGTAAAACGCCAGGTCACCGTTGGCACCACGCTCGAGCAGCGAGCCGAACGGCGCTTCTTCGAGTTCCAGCTGGACGCCCGAGCCCGCGAGCTTGTCACGGGTCAGGCGACCGAACTGCTGGAACGTATCGCTCTGGTAGGTCGTCAGCGTCAGCTGGAACGGATCGCTTTCGCTGTAGCCGGCCTCCTCGAGCACCTGCTGGGCCTGGTCGATGTTGGTCTCGTTCATCCCGTAGGGCCAGTTGTCACGGAACCCGGTGTAGTTGTCGAACCCGCCCGGCCACATCGCTGGCGGGGTGAAGGAGAACGCTTCCTGTCCGCGGCCCTTGAAGACCTCGTTGATCAGCTCCTCGTGGTTGGTCACGTACGCGATTGCGCGCCGGACCGGCCTGGGCACCTGTGGGGCGTTGAACGCCACGTAGAACGTACTCAGCTCCGGAATACCAACGTACTCGAGCACTTCTCCGTTCTCGACGGGGCCGTAGGTCCCGTACTGGCGGCCGCGGTCGTCGGGTTCGGCGTCGATCAGGCTGGAGTCGTACTGCCCTGTCGGGATCGCCACGAAGTCGGAGTTTTTCTCCATCGAGTAGGTGAAGGCGGCCTCGTCCTCCTCGATGACTGCCCAGTGCAGCGAGTCCAGGTACGGGCCTTCGCCCCAGTAATCGTCGAACGCCGTCATCCGGACTTCGGAGCCGGACTCCCAGGACTCGAACTGAAACGCACCGGTCCCGACCATCACTTCGGCGGCGATCTCTTCCTGGGAGTACTCGCCGTCGTACCCCTCTATGTCACCGACGAGTCCTTCCGGCATCGCACAGAAGGAGTCGTACGCCAGGATGTCGAGTGCGGCCGGCTCGACTTCCGACAGGGTCATCTCGAGCGTGTAGTCGTCGACGACCTCGACTGCCAGCGTGTCAGGTGCGACGTTGAACGAGCCGACGCCGTTCTCCTCGTCGGTCTCGTGGTCGATGCCCAGGAACCCGGGCTGCAGGCAGAAGTTCGCCCGCTCGCTCGCGGAGGACTCCGCCAGGCGGCGCCACTCGTACTTGAAGTCGTGGGCGGTCAGCTCGTCTTTAATCGGGTTGTCGTGATACGGAACACCTTGCTTGATCGAGAAGGTGTAGGTGAGCAGGTCGTCGGAGATCTTGACCTCTTCGACCAGCTGGTTCTCCAGCCGCGTCTCGCCGTTCGGGTAGTGGGTGAGGTTCTCGTAGGCTTCCCCGAGCTTGCTCGCGGAGGCGGTGTCCGTCGACTGGATCGGGTCGAAGCTGGTGATGGTCCCGCTGATGGAGTTCAGCTCGCCACCGAGGGCCTCTTCCGGCGGGCCGTCCTGGCCGTTCCCGCCGTCGTCGTCTTCCGACATATCGTCTTCCGACGGCGTCTCCGTCGGTGTCTCCGTCGGCGTCGCCATGTCGTCGTCGCCGTTCTCACCGTCGTCGTCGCCGTTCTCCATCGGCGTCTCTGTTGGAGTATCGCCGTTGCCATTGCCTTCGTCGTCATCGCCGAGGCAGCCGGCAAGACCGACGGCGGCCCCGCCACCAACGAGGCCAAGGAGGGTTCTACGGGTTCTGTCCACACTCTGCCGATCGTTTGAATCGGACATACTACCGCTGATAACTCACAGGTGATGTAAAAATCTGTCGCCATTGCGCGGAAGAAACCCCACAAGATATATGACAGTCGATGATCAATTATGAAGGTCGGTCAGTATTCCTCCAAGAGAGTTGCACAGAAAACAACTGACGTGTCCTAGCCGCCAGTCACGGGCGGAAACAGCGCCAACTCCTCCACGTCCGACAGGTCAGTCTCCCAGCCGTCGGCGGCGTGGAACGGGTCCTCGCCGTCACAGAGCAGGCGAATGTGCTCCTGGAGCGAGCCGTCCTCGGCGAGCACCTGCGATTCGAGGTCGGGGTGTTCGGCGAGCAACGAGTCCAGCGCGTCCCGGAGCGTCGGTTCCGACCGCTCGACGGGTGCCTCGACCTCGTTGTCGCCCGCCGTCTCCGCGAGGGTCGCGAACAGTTGCCACCGCATGTTCGACCGATGGAACGGGAAGGCAATGAGTGTTATTGTCCTTCGGGCCATGAAACCGCCGCTACTGCGATGAGGTGCCGAAAATACGCACAACAATCAGTATCAGTCCGCTTAGGCCGTAGTTTGGTTGGGCGGAGACATGCGGTGTTTAGTCAGCTGGCAGAAACGCACGGAGTGGTCAGCCCCCAGTTGGAGATTGTCCGGGACACTCGCCCGTCAGTATCCCTGGCTGTAGCCACCGCCGCCGCGCCGGTTCCGCCCGAGGATGAAATACAGCACGAGGCCGAGCAGCGGGGCGAGAAACACGACGACCGCCCAGAGAAAGGCGGGATGCTCGCTGTTCTTCTGAGCGTCCGTGTACACCCAGAACACCATGTACAGGAACAGCGCGAAGAAGACGAGACCGAGTAACCCGACTGCGCCCGCCTGAAGAGGGATTGTTGGAACCATGCCTACTCTTCCGAAGGGCTGTTAAAAGTACCTTGTGTCCTGGTTCTGTCGAGACACGCGCCCGGACAGTTCAGGCGTACCGGCCACCTCAACGCTGGTTCCGCCCGAGGATGAAATATACACCCGGTCGTGATTCACCTCAGACATCTCGACACAAATCGGGACTGTCACAGTCGATACTCGTGGAGATCGTGTCCTGCCGGGTATTCGTCAAATACCAGTTTCGGGCCGTGAAACCGCCGTTATACAGCCAGACGTGACTCCGGATAGTGCCAGGACAGTCCATCGGCTGTGTCATACCCCGAACAACGAGATTTGGGACGGCACGGCGTGAGTGAATCACGTCTGGCTGTATACTGCGGCGTGATGTCGAAAATAGAGCAAATCTGGTTGACGGGACTGTGAGTTCGAAACCAAGGGACGGTGCGCTTGTAGTATCCATTAAACCAGGAATACGATCCCGCCACCGAGAATCGCCAGCCCACCCAACCCAAAGCAGACCACCCAGAACGGGACGCGGTCGACCACCCGCATGATCGTACCGATCATCAGGTACCCAACTACAGCGCTCACGAGCAGCGCCGCCAGCGCCGCGTCGGGGTTGATCCCCGGTAGCCCACCGGCCCCCACAACAGTCAACGCCGCCGCACCCAGACTCGCCGGAATCGAGAGAATAAAGGAGAGTCGAAACGCCTCCGGCGGGTCGTAACTCCGGAACAGCAGCGCGCTCGACGTCACCCCGGACCGTGAGATGCCAGGCAGGATTGCGATGCCTTGCACTGCTCCCACCAGCACCGAATCGACCAGCGTCGGCTGGCGTCGATCACCCATCGACATCGACTCGGAAGTCAGCTGCACCACACCCGTCAGCACCAACAGAACGCCGATCAGGCCGACGAAGACGCCACCGCTCAACTCCCCGGCCAGATCGACCGCGAAGATGTACAGCGGAATCCCGACCAAGCCGGTCATCGTACACGCGACGAGGATGTAGGAAATCAGCGCGTTCTCCTCGTTATAGGCTGAATCTGGCCGCCAGCCGGGCGCAGCCTCGATTGCTCGCCGAATGTCCTCGCGGTAGTACGTCGCCGCGGAGACCGTCGTCCCGACCTGCAGAAACAGCGCAAGCTGGAGCGCCACGTCGGGGTCGGTCCCGATGGCGGTCAGAAACAGTGCGAGGTTCCCCTGGCTAGACACCGGGAGCCACTCGACGACCCCCTGAACGATCCCGGCGAGAATTCCGACCACCAGTTCGACCCGGCTCATCTGCGTGCACGTTTCCCGGTCTCCCTGTAATACGTAACGGTCTCCGGTTCCACGCCGCCAGAAACTGCTCTATTGAAAATGCGGTATGGCAGCGGATTAGCGGTTTTTGAGCGAGGATTGGCGTGATTTCCTTACCTGTACTGACGATGATTGCCGCAACCATCTCATCACGAGTATATTCGAGACACAACAGAGTGAATGTTATCCAGACTGCAATCACCAGAGTCACCGAATCCCTACGCCGTCTTCCATTCTCAATGGAGCAGAGTCCTTCCGTTTCAATCCCGGTCTGGGTTTTCGGTCCGTCGCGCACGTGACATTTTGCTGCCACTCACTGTCGCAGCACTCGTCTACGCTCGCCGAATCGACGCAGCACTGTTTTTCAGTGATCTCGACAATTCGGTACAGGAGTGGACGCTCCCGGATCTCACGGCCAGGATATCGGATCGAGCGTTCCGGACGTTCGAAGTGATTGTCGAAGCGGACGGCTGGCTATCGCTCTCTACGATCACGGAGAAGACAGAACAGTCGAAAAGTACGGTCATCAGGCACGTGAACGACCTGGAATCGTTCAATGTCGTTGTGGCCGACACGAGCGAGAAGGCGAAACGCGTCCGGGTCACCTTCTCCGGCGAGTTGCTGTCTTTGGTATCTCAAGCAACGGTCTGATACGGTCGTTCGTGACTGTACACCCGGGCGTGATTTGCCTGAGTCATCTCGACACAACTCGGGACTGTCAGGGTCGATACTCGTTGCTATCGTGTCCTGACGCCTAACAGAGTCACGTCCTGGTGTATATCTTTTAAACACTGCGGTTGTGGTTTCCTAGATTTCCTCATGGCAACGGAGCCATGCCCATACCGACCTGACCGGATCAGAAGGTTCTTATCTGACAAACCCAAACCGCCGTTTGCACCCGTTTTGGGTGCCACCAAACCCCCACCCCCACCTATTTCACATTTCCCAACTGCTCTCTTTTCCAGTTTCCTGCTCGCTGAACCCACAGATCTGTTGCCGTGGCACGTTACAGAGTCACGTCTGACTGTACATGTCGAACCCGTGACGGGACGGGACGGGGCGGGGATAGCCCGGCGATTCACGAAACGTTACTCACGCCTCGTCGGAATCCGCCGAGCCATTTCCGCCGTCTTCGCCGCCGTCCGCTCCACCGTTGTCGTCCGTTCCACTCTCGTCTGGGCGCTCCTCGCCGTCCCCGTCGTCTTCGAGGTTGTCCCTGAGGGTTCGGAGTTCGGCCTCGACATCGATGTTGACGGGGTCCTGGGTTCCGTCGTCCACGTCGATAGACGCGCCCCCTTCCGTTCCGTCGCCCTGTTCCGTCTCGCTCTCTTCGATTTCGTCCTGGATCCTGTCGCGGAGGCTGTGGGCCTCGTCGAGCAGTTCGCGCGTGTCGTCGTCCGGTGGCCGCCCCTCGACTGCCGACTGGATCTCCGAGAGGGTGCTGTCGAGTTGATCGAGCGTGGCGCGGCTGAGCTGTTCGGCACGCTCGCGGGCCTCCGAGACTGACGACCCGCTGCCGGTCGGTTCCCGGCCCTGTGCCAGCCGGAGCGTCCGCTGTAGCAGCTGCAGCGCCTTGATGTTCGTCTGGAGGATGAGGATCAGGCCCGGGATCGCGACTTCACTGGTGAACTGCGAGAACTCTCCCGGCGTCGGCGGCCGTAACCGCCGGTCAGGTTCCATCTCGCGCTGGAGTTCCTGCAGCGAACGCGTGAGATCCGCCAGCAGTTCCGTCACGTCCGGATCCCCGTCCGGGTCGCTCATGGCTGCCGGTAGGACCCCCTGTCACTAAACACCGTCGCGACTGTTCCTGGGCTGGAAACCGCGGCTGACCGTCCACCAATCGTCGATCTCCCAACTCTTTAGGCGGACCAAAACTCTTTTCTTTTTAGGAGGGCCTAATCCGAGATGATGAGGATCTCCGACGAGCGGCCACGCGTAGTGGCCGAGGAGCAGGCGACGGACGACGCCCCGGTGACCGCCCACCGGTGCTCGCCAGACAGGATCGTGTTCACCGAACAGGAAAACACTGACGGCTGGATCGCGACCGACCTCACGGTCGAAATCCCCCGCTGATAGCGATTGTTGTGATTATTTTCGGAGTCACATCGCATTTCTGGGAGTGTCACGGGCTGACACCGGAGTCTGACGGGTCGACAGCGGTAACGAGTCACATCAATCAGTATGAGGCGAATCACGTCCGGCTGTATAACAGTACTGAACCACAGGACTCCGGTGGTTTTTTGGACGACGGCGCCCGAGTCAAACTGTGGAGTGGAAGCGTTCGAGCGCGCCGGCGCAACTGAAGGAGTGTAGCTGTGGAAGTACTGCAGTCGAGGAGCTCGCGGACGGACTGGTGACCCGCTACCGGTGTGCAGACTGTGAGACGTCACTCGGCGACATCACGATGGGTCACGAGCCCTGACCGGTCGTTGGGCATCGACCGCAGTCCCTCCGTTCCGGTGCGGTCACCCGCCGGTATCGCTGCGGAGCGTGACTGCCAGCCATCGATCCCGCCGACAGGATGCGACCTTCGCGGGCTGACAATGGAGACACACCGACACCGATGACACGAGATATCGAACACTCCGGTTCGGCATGGGGTGACAGCTCCGACCGCCGCGTTTCGCGACGCGAGGCGCTCGGGGGGATCGCCGGACTCGGATTAGCCGCTCTTGGTCCTGCGGTACAGCCGACGGCGGCGTCCCAAGACGAGGCAGTCGCCGTCTCGGTTCGGCCGGGCGAACGCTCGGTCGAACCCGGCACGGAAGCGACGTTCGACGTGGTCGTCGAGGACGCAGTCAACGGGATTTCGGCCGTCTCGGCCGAGCTGTCCGCATCGGACGCTGACGTGGCGACGCCGACTGACGTCGAACTAACCAAGGAGACATCGCTCAGCGACGCCGAGTTCAGCGACGGCGCCGTGACGGTCAAAGCCGCGATGGGGGACAACACCTTCGACCCGGCAGCGGAGATCGTCCCGATGACCGTCACCGTCGAGACCCAGTCGCCGGGGACCACGGAGCTCCGGATCGACACGGCGACGTTCACCGACGCGGACAACGAAACGTACGCTGTCGGGCAAACGACGGACGCGACAGTCACTGTGGACAGCGGCGACGAGCGGAGTGGAGACGACGGTGAGGAGCAAAGCGACGGCTCGGCGGGAGACAGCGAAGATGGAGCGGACGATGGGACAGACGGCGAAGCGAACGGCGGTGAACAGGGAAGTAACGAGTCCACGGAAAATGGTGACGAGTCCGCCGAAAACGGCGGCGACGAATCGGTGGACGGCGGGAACTCGGACGAGAACGACGGCGCCAACGGGGGCGGGGGCGAGGGTAGCGGGGGGACGCCGACTGACGGGACGGACGACGGCGAAAACTCATCCGAGAACGGCAGCGCCGCTGACAACCAGGGCGAGAGCTCTCAGGACGACGACGGAGGTGGAGACGGAGGTGAGGCCACCAGCGATGACGGCGACTCGACCAACGAGACGACGGCCGACGACGATTCGGCCGACGACGATTCAACTGACGAGACGACGGCCGACGACGACGGGCCCGGGTTCGGGATAGCGACGGGCCTCGCCAGTCTCGGGGCGCTCGGCTACGGACTGCTGCGACGCGGGTCGTCGACGGAGCGCGACGAGCAGTGACGGCGTTCTCACCCGACACCGGTGTGACCTGGGGACGGGGACGGGGACACTGAGAGACTCCGACCGGATCACTCCGTCAGTGCGTAGATCTGTGTGTCCCGGCTGCCAACGTACACCGTCCCGTTGACGACTGCCGGCGAACACTCTACCGACCCGCCGGTTTCGAACGACCAACGCTCGCTACCGTCGGCAGCGTCGATCGCGTAGACCAGGTCGTCCATACTGCCGACGTAGACCGTTCCGTCGGCGACGGCCGGCGAGGATTTCACCTCGTTTCCGGTTTCGAACGACCAGCGCTCGCTGCCGTCGGCTACCGCGATCGCGTAGACAGTCCCGTCGTTACCGCCGACGAACACGGCGCCGTCGGCGACGGCCGGCGAGGAGAAGACGCCGCCACTGGTCCGGAACGACCACTGCTCGGTCCCATCCTCGTCGTTGACCGCGTGGAGGTAGGTGTCGTAGCTCCCGACGTAGACGGTACCGTCGGCGACGGCCGGCGACGATTGGATTCTCCTGTCGGTCGACACCGTCCACTCCTCGCTCCCGTCCTCGCGATCTAGTGCGTAGAGCGTGCCGTCGTTGGTTCCGACATAGACAGTGCCGTCGGCGACGGCCGGCGAGGAGCGGACGCCGGCCCCGGTGTCGACTGCCCATCGCTGGGTTCCGTCCTCCCGGTTCAGGGCGTAGACGTTCCCGTCGTTGCTCCCGACGTAGACGGTGTCTTCGAGCACTGCCGGCGATGAGAGTACCCGGTTGCTCGTCTCGACGCGCCAGCGCTCGGCTCCGTCGGCCGCGTCCAGCGCACGGATCGTTCCGTCGTGGCTCCCGACGTACACGGTCCCGTCGTCGACCGCCGGCGCGGCGTCGACCCACCCGCCGAACTGCACTGCCCACTGCTCGGTCCCGTCCGTCCGGTCGAGCGCGTACACGTTGCCGTCCCAACTGCCGACGTACACGCGCTGTTCGTCGACCGTCGGCGGAGAGCGCACCAGCGCGTCCGCCGCGAACGACCACGCCGCCCGCACTGACGCGTCCGGCCCCGTGAGCCCCGGGTCGTGGCCGGTATTTCTGCGGTTGTGGCGGAACGACCGCCAGGTTTGATCGGTCTCCCCGTCAGTGCTGTTCCCACCGTTCCCGTTGCGCTCCGTTCCGGTCGCTGTCGGGATCGGTTCGTCCGCCGTCTCGGTGGCCGTACCGCCACCGTCGCCAGCGCCGGCGTCGGTTTCGGTCGGGTCGTTCCCGCTGTCGTCGCCGGAACAGCCAGCGAGCCCGACGAGGCTGGCGGCTCCGACGGACGACAGCAGCTGACGGCGTGTCGTCTCGCGTTCCGTGGAGTCTGGGTTGGACGGCGCCATCTCGATATCCGGTTACTGACACCGTTCTCCGCTCGCTCGTTACTACCTTACGGTTCGCTGTTCGGACGGCGACCGTCCGATACTGTTCTCCCGGTCTTCCGGTCACCCTCTACCCGTCGGCTTCCACGCGTTCGACGGCGATGTCGTCGACGTAGAGCGCCGTGACGCCGTGATTGTTCCGGTGGCAGTACGAGAAATGCGCCGGCCGGGAATTGAACCCGACTGCGAGACGGTCCTACTTGGCTCGCTTTGCTCGCCTGCACGGGCTGCGACTCGCGTGATTCAATTCCCCCGTTTCGCATTCGCGGCTCGCGGACTGCTCGCCGCAAAAGTGCGCCGGCCGGGAATTGAACCCGATGCAAATCCTCGCTGGCGCTCGGATTTCCGTGGTTCAATTCCTGCCCTGCTCGTTCGCTCGTAAACTCGCTCACTGCGCCGGCCGGGAATTGAACCCGGGCTATGAGCTTGGGAAGCTCATGTCCTACCACTAGACCACCGGCGCGCTCGTCACTCCGTTCCTCGCGCGCCGAGGATCGCACATCCTTCGGATGTGCTCACCACCGGCGCTTGACCGTAGCGCCGGGCCCTGCGTCGATTGTTACCCGGCGCGTTCAGGGAGTAGGTCTGTCGTGAGTCCACTTCAGTGTGGCGTTCCCGGAACTGGACGTGCGTCCAGTGAAACTGCGCGAACCGTTGTTATTTATTTGCGGAGTCCTGTACTCCCGTCCATGCCTGAGACAGTCCGGGCGAGTGAGCCGCTGGAGCTGACGTTTTCGGACGCAGAACTCGAAAAGCACCGCGAGCACATCACGTCGTTCATCCGTGACACCTACGAGGGGGCCGGCGCAGACACTGCCGTCATCGCCATCTCCGGCGGGGTCGACAGCTCGCTGACGTCGTTTCTGGCGGTCGAAGCGCTGGGCACGGAGAACGTCTACGGCCTCGTGATGCCCAGCGAGGTCAACCGCACGGACAACATGAGCGACGCCGAGCGGGTCGCGGGCGAACTGCTGGAGATCGAGTACGACCTCATCGAGATCGACCCGCTCGTCGAGGCGTTCTGTGCCGCCAACCCGAACGTCACCATCGGCGAGGAGTTCACCGGCAGCGAGCAGGTCGCGGTGGGCAACCTCCGCGCCCGGATCCGGGCGGTGCTGAACTACTTCGCGGCGAACCGCCGCGGCGGCCTGGTCGTCGGCACTGGCAACCGGACCGAGGCCGCCGTCGGCTACTTCACGAAGTACGGCGACGGCGCCGTAGACTGTCACCCGATCGCCAACCTCTACAAACAGCAGGTCCGCCAGCTCGCCCGCCACGTCGGCGTTCCCGGCGACATGGCGGACAAACCCTCTACCGCCGGGCTCTGGGAGGCCCAGACCGACGAGGGCGAACTCGGCATGACGTACGACACGCTCGACTCGATCATCGCGCTGCACGTCGACGGCCCGCTGTCCGTCAGCGCGACCGCGCGCACCATCGGCGTCGACGAGGATGCCATCGAGCGCGTTCGCAGGATGTACGAGGCCAGCGCGCACAAGCGGCAGGCGCCGCCGGGCCCCGATCCGCTGTAGCTGTCATACGGTCGTTCGTGATTCGTTATCGCTACGGTGTCACAGCTCGTGCGTCACAGCCCGGCAAATGCCCGATATGGAGGGCCAGTCCCGAAAATATACACCCGGACGTGACTCTGTTAGGCGTCAGGACACGATAGCAACGAGTATCGACCCTGACAGTCCCGAGTTGTGTCGAGATGACTCAGGCAAATCACGTCCGGGTGTACACTTTACACTAGAGGATCGGCGGCGCATCTGCGCCGACAGAACCGGGGGCCGGAGCAGGAGGCGTCTGGATCGCCACCACGCCTTTGTGTCCCGATGGCGTAGGGTTGTCCGTGACGACACCTGTGCCCTCGCGGGACGCCAGTCCCGAGATCAGGCCCGCGGAACGGGCCGATCTGCTCGCTGTATACCGGATCGAGCAGTCCGCGTTTCCACAGCCGTGGCCGTTCAGCGCGTTCGAGCAGTACCTCGGCGATCCGGGGTTTCTGGTGGCCGTCGACGACGCCGTGGTCGGATACGTCGTCGCCGATACGATCTACAAACACGGCCGGCGGATGGGTCACATCAAGGACCTCGCTGTCCACGGGGACCAGCGCCGGGACGGGGTCGGTGGGAGGCTGCTCACCCACGCGATCGGGGTCCTCGACGCCGAGGGCGCCAGCGCGGTCAAACTCGAGGTGCGCGAGAGCAACGAGGGCGCCATCGAGCTGTACCGCGAGTACGGGTTCGAACAGCGCAGCGCCGTCCCGAACTACTACAGCGACGACGAACGCGCACTCGTGCTGGTACGCGACGTGTGAGCCGGCCGGGAGTGACACCGCCCCGCACGCGGCGGTGACCGACGGACGGCGTGACCGGATCGGCATACCCCGGAACAGAACCTTTACTACAGGCTCCCCGCAAAGCTGGGGCATGGCAGACGGATCGGGGCGATCGCTTCTCGACGACGAGGGTCGACTGTTCGGCCTGGTCAACGTGATCGACGTGCTCGTGGTGTTGCTCCTTCTCGCAGTCGTCGTCGCCGGCGTCACGTTGCTGTTGCCGGGCGGCGAGAGCGGCGGCGAAGCCGACACGCGCTACGCGACGATCGACCTGGGGGAGCAGCCGGAGTATGTCGCCGAACGCATCTCCCCGGGTGACGAATGGGATCCGGACGGAACCGCCCACAGCCTGACGATCACCGACGTGTACCGGTTCGACGCTGACGGGTCGACCAACGTCACGATCCGTGCGGCGGTCAACGGGACGCGGATCGAGCCTGCCGACGCCAGCAGTGCACCGACCCTCGAGTTCCGCGGCGACCGGCTCCGGCTCGGGCGCACGCTCGGTATCGAGACAGGTGAGTACAGTGCCGACGGACAGGTGATCCGCGTCGACCAATCCGGGAGAGACCTATCGATCCAGGAGTCGACGTTCGTGGTCGAGACCCAGGTTAGCTCGGGGACGATCGAGGAGATCGCGGTCGGCGATCAGTTCCGCGTTGCCGGCGACAAGTTTGCAGAGATCACGGATTTCGAGGCGTATCCAAGTGGAAATACCACGCGGTACGCACTGCTCGCGATCACGGCACGGACGATCAACCGCAGCGGCACGCTCCGGTTCGGCGACCGGCCGGTCCGGGTCGGGTCGACGGTGCCGTTCGAAACCGGCGAGTACGAACTCAAAGGGACGATCGTCAGCCGCGGCTCCTCGACGATCGAAACCGAGCAACGCCCGCTGGTCCTCCAGACCACAGTCCCGACCAGCGTCGCCGCGGACGTCCAGCCCGGCGACGAGTTCAGGATCGGCGACACGCCCGTCGTGACCGTCGAGGAGGTGACCGCCTACGCCACTGGCAACGCGAACAGGCGACGGATCGTCCTCGGGGTCAACGCGCTCACACGCTCGGAAGACGGCAGCTTGCTGTTCGGCGACAGGCAGGTCCAGATCGGCTCGTCGATCCCCCTCGAAACCGGCGAGTACGACATCGATGGGGAGGTCATTCGGCGTGACGGACTGACGGAACCGGGCACACCCACGGTTCGGACCGCCCGTCTGCAACTGAAAAACATTCCACCGGAGCGTGCCAACGTCATCACCGAGGGGCAGACCGAGCGCGTCCGCGGGACCGAAACCGCACGGATCGTCGAGAAGACCGACGAGCCAGCCGAGGTGGTCCTCGAAAGCGACGACGGCGACATCTTCCTGCGCGAGCACCCGCGCAACCGCGACGTCGAACTCGTCGCCGAACTGCACGTGCGCGAACTGGACGACGGATCGATCCGCTTCCGCGGCGAGACGCTGCTCGCCGGGCAGACGATCCGCCTCGAACTCGGCTCGACCACCATCGAAGCCGAACTGATCGCGTTCACCGACGGATGACCAACCAGCGTCCAATCCTGAAGGGATCGAATGCTGTTGGCATCCTCCGGCGGGTCCAGCGTCGCCTGTGGGACGCCATCGGCGGGTCACGGCTGCTCGGACCGCTCCGGCGCCGCTGGCCCGGCGAACGGCTAAACGGGCGGGACGACGGATCGGCGGAGTCTGACGGCGAGCAGACTGGCGGTCCGGATGAAACTCCGGGTTGGTTGCAGCAGCTCGGACACGGCTCGCGAGCGCTGGGCGCAGTGGAGGGAACACTCGCCGGCGTGGCCGAAGCGGCCACACACTCCCGGCTGTCGTCCCTTGCCGGTCGGCTGAAGCAGTTCGTGGTAGCATCCTGGCTCTACCGCTGGCTGACCGCCGAGCCCGAACCCGACGTCGTCGTGATCGACCTCCGGGAGACGCTCACTGTCGGGCCCTGGCTCGCCGCCGCCGACCGGGCGATCCGGTGGCTGCTCCCGGCGACCGTCTCGTCGGTCCTGTTCCGGGTGGGACGGGGAATCGCTGCGCTCGTTCGGGAACGGCCGGTGCAGGTGACGAGCGTTCTGGTCGGCACTGCCGGCGCTGCCGCGCTCGTGCGCACGGCACTCGCGGGCGAACCGTCGTCGGTCGTCGTCGGCGTGCTGGCGCTGATCGTCGTGCTGGCAGCCCTCGGGAGTCGCGACGACCGCTCGTGGGCGGAACTCCGGGGGACCCGCTGGGCCCAGTGGCTGGCGGCGGCGTTCGAGCCCCCGGAGCCGGACTGATACTGGTGGCTGTAATTCGTTTACTCGCCAGTCTCTGCTCTCTGCGGAGACAGACCCGTTCCGCCTGGAGTCTCAATTCGAGTTGTCACGTACGTACAGCCACCAGTATGACCGCTCGGGAACGACACGGTTTTGGGACCCCTTCTCGAAGGCACAGCCATGTTACGCAGGCAGTTCGTCCGCGAGAACCCGGAGACGGTCCGGGAGGCGCTCGAACGCCGCGGGATCGACGACGTCAACCTCGACGGGATCCTGGCGCTCGACGAGGAGTGGCGGGAGCTGAAATCCCGGGGCGACGACCTGCGCCACGAGCGCAATCAGGTCAGCAGCCGCATCGGCGAGCTCAAACGCGAGGGCGAAGAGGAGCAGGCCCAGGAAGCCATCGAACGCTCCGGGGAGCTCAAAGACGAACTGGAGTCGATCGAACAGCGCGCCGACGAGCTGGAAGACGAACTGGAAGCGCGGCTGCTCGAACTCCCGAACGTCCCCCACGACGACATCCCCGAGGGCGACGACGAGCTCGACAACGAGGAGGTCCGGCGGGTGAACTTCGACGACCTGCGCGAGTTCCCCGAGGAGGTTGTCCCGCATTACGACATCGGCGAGGAGCTGGACATTCTCGACTTCGAGCGGGGCGCGAAAGTCGCCGGCGGCGGCTTCTACTTCCTGAAAGGCGACGCCGCGCGCCTGGAGCACGCGCTGATCCAGTTCATGCGGGACGTCCACCGCGAGCAGGGGTACCGGGAGGTGTTCCCGCCGGTGCCGGTCAACAGCACCGCAATGACCGGCACCAGCCAGCTGCCGAAGTTCGCCGACGACGCCTACCGCGTCGGCGGGCACAACGACGAACCGTACGACGACGACGACCTGTGGCTCTGCCCGACGGCGGAGGTACCGGTCACCAACATGTACGCCGAGGACATCCTGCTGGCGGACGACCTGCCGCTGAAACACCAGGCGTACTCGCCGAACTTCCGGCGCGAGGCCGGCGAACACGGCACCGAAACCCGCGGGCTCGCCCGCGTCCACCAGTTCAACAAGGTGGAGCTGGTCAACTTCGTCGAACCGGAAAACAGCGACGAACGCCTGGAGGCGCTGGTCGAGGAGGCAGAGGCAGTCCTGAAGCGGCTGGGGCTGCCCTACCGCGTCGTGCTGCTGTGCGACGGCGACCTGACGTTCGCGTCCGCACGGACGTACGACATCGAGGTGTGGGCGCCGGCCGACGACATGGAGCACGGCCCCGAGCGCGGCGGCCGCTGGCTGGAGGTGTCCAGCGCGTCGAACTTCGAGGCGTTCCAGTCCCGGCGCATCGGCCTCCAGTACCGCCCCGAGCGCCACGAGTCCGCCGAGTACCTCCACACGCTCAACGCCTCCGGGACGGCGCTGGCCCGCGTGATGGTCGCGCTGCTGGAGTACTACCAGAACGATGACGGCACGATCACCGTCCCCGAGGTGCTCCGGCCGTACATGGGCGGCCAGGAACGGATCGAGGGTCACGACCCCGTCGGGGAGTCCGCCGTCGGTGCCGGCCGCCGGGAATAGTTATCAACCCGTTACTCCGCGGCACCCGCAGGCAGGCGGTCCATACTTATCTCCGACCAGGCATTCGATACGGCAATGACGCAACTGAAGCTCCAGTGCGATCACTGCGACGACTGGCTCCCCGTCGCGGACGAACCCACCGTCGAATGTGACTGTGGCGCCGTCTACGCGGTGACCGTCACGAAGGTCGTCCAGCAGTCGACGGAGCCGGTCGACCCCGCGTGCTGAGCGCGGCCCGCACGGAGCACAGACCACACTGCCCCCGAAACGGTTAATCCGTCAGCAGTCACATCTCGGGTGTGCACGTCGAAAACTGCTTCGTGGGGGCCGACGGCGTCGGCGAGACGCTGGAGCGGCGGCTCTGGCGCCAGGGGATTACGCGCTGGGACGCGTTCACGCCCGCCTGTGACGGCATCGGCGACACGCGCGCCGAGCGCATCGAGTCGTTCATCGACGGGGGCCAGCGGGCGCTCGACCGCGACGAGGTTGAGTACTTCGACCGCCAGTTCCCCGGCGGCGCCCGCTGGCGACTCTACGAGACGTTCCGCGAGCAGACCTGCTTTTTCGACATCGAGACGACCGGCCTCGACCACCAGCGCAACGTCGTCACGACCGTCACGCTCCACCAGGACGGCGACACCCGGACGCTCGTCCGCGGCGACGACCTCACGGACGAGACGCTCGCCGCGGCCTTCGCGGACGCCGGGCTCCTCGTGACGTTCAACGGCGCCCGGTTCGACGTCCCGTTCCTGGAGACGTCGTTCGACGTTTCCCTCGACCAGCCACACCTCGACCTCATGCCGACCTGCCGGAAACTCGGGCTGTCGGGCGGGCTCGGCGCCATCGAGCGCGAACTCGGTGTCGAACGCGACCTCCCCGACGTCGACGGCCGCGAGGCCGTCCGGCTCTGGCACGAACACGAGCGTGGCGTCGACGGCGCCCTCGAGCGGCTGATCGCCTACAACCGCGAGGACACCGTCAACATGGTGACGGTCCTGGAGGACGTTATCGCCGAACTCGAAGCCGAGGTGTTCCCCGAGGAGCACCAGCAGCGGCTCTGATACTGCCGGACGTGACTATGTTACTCCGAGTGTTGCTCAGACTGGGGTTTTCGGTTGTCTCAGATGCTGAGCGCTATCCAGGTGGTAACGGAATCACGTCCGGCAGTATGAGCTACTGGGTCCCGGATTGTACTACAGCGGCCAGCGTTCGTCCTCGCGCTCGTCGAGTTCCTCGGCGACGCCGTCGGCCAGCAGGTACTCGTTGCCCTCCCGACGGACCGCACCGTCGCGTTCCAGGTGCGAGAGGTGGGCGTACGCCTCGCCGGGACCGTGGAGGATGTGGATGTGTTCGAGGTCGCCAAACAGGTCGTCGCTGACAGTCCAGGCGTCGCAAGGGCCGTGCCGGCGCAGGGCGTCGAGGACGCGCCAGGAGCGCTCCTCGTGGTGCTCGATGATGAACTCCGCCCGCGCCGCCGGGTCCTCGATGGGATCGCGGTGGCCGGGCCACGCCCGGTCGTAGTCGGCACTGACGATGTTGCGCAGCGTCCGCAGGTACTTCGCCAGCGGCCGCTCGACGCGGACGTCCGCCCCGCCGACGTTGGGGGTGTACTTCGGGAGCAGGGCGTCGCTGGAGAGGACGACGTCGTCGCCGTCGACGGTCGTCTCGACCATGCACAGCCCTTCGGTGTGCCCCGGCGCGTGCTCGACGCGGAGCGTGTGGTCGTTGACGGCGAACGTCTCGCCATCCTCGACCGTCGTCACCGTCGGCGGGTCTTCGCGCCAGGCGGTGCTGTCGAGGACGTCCCGGAGTTCCTCGCGCCCGTCCTCGGGCATCCCCCACTGCTCGAAGTACGACTCCTGGGTTTCGATCAGCCGCTCCCATGCGTCGGGGTCGCCGGCGATCAGCGGCGCGTCCGCGCCGTGGGCGTACACCGTCGCGCCGCTCGCCCCCTGGATGCGGCCCGCGAGCCCGCGGTGGTCGCCGTGCCAGTGCGTGAGAAACACCCGGTCGATGTCCGCGACCGCCGTGTCGTGCTCGCCGAGGCGCGCCTCCAGCTGGTCGGCCGTGCCCGGCATGCGGTCGCCGGTGTCGACCAGCACCGTCTCCGGCCCGTCGGCGAACAGGTAGGCGTTGTTGTTTCCCTCGAACGTCCGGTTCGACAGCGGAATCCGCTCCATGGGTGCCGTTGGCCGAGCGGGGAAAAAAGCCCGGTGGTCGCCGCGAGTTAGTACCTCGGGGAAGAAATTGAAGAACTCGTAGATGCAGGAAGCCCCCGGCTGCTCGACTCGGGGGCACCGGCAGACTCCCTTCGGTCGTCTGCCGAG
>PXRK01000010.1 GCA_003021015.1 Halobacteriales archaeon QS_4_66_20
ACGACACGCCGCAACCTTGCCTTCGCCAACGCCGCGCTCTCGATTGCGAATGCACGGAGATTCGTCGAAACCGGATCACAGACGGATAATGAATCCGTTTCATCTCCGTGATCGATGACGAGTGGACAGAACGAGTCCCATTCGCTGCGAGGCCCCGTTGACCGCCCGGCACTAATCACTATTCGAGACCTATTCATACAGAACGAGCCGCTTGCAACCGCGACACTGGACGATTTCTTGAATCCGAGGACGCTCGAAGTGCAGTACGAGGACGGATTGCTGTCGGCCGATCAGTCTCGAATCGACATCCAGTGGACGACACGCAACGACTACAAGTACCACTACACGGACGCTGCAGGGATCGATCTTCGATGGGGACGACACCCGCACGACGGCGACTACGTGCGGGTGCCGGGGCTCGAACACTACCACCCGCCGCCGGATGCGTCCTCGGACCCGGCGGACGTCGAAGCGTCGTGTATCAATCAGCGGCCGGAAACGCTCGTCACCCGGGCAGTAATCAAACTCTGGCGAACGGTCTATCACGCCGAGTCGCTGACCCCGCTCAATGCTGGTGGTAACCCACCGTAATGACAGATTTCAGACGACTCGGGCAACGAGAACGGGTTTGTGTCAGTTCTTAAATCCCCACATCGTTGCCTGGAATGGTGGTCTAGTGAGTTTCAATTCACAAAATTACTTTATGAGGCTCGCTCTACTCGTTACTACATGTCCCTCGTAATCACGCTATTAGGGACTGGTGATGCAACAAGCGTTCCAGCCCCACTCTGTAACTGCGAATACTGTATCGATAGTGACCGCAGGCGACATCCTTCAGTCTTGATTGAGACCGATGACGTTCGGCTCCTGTTAGATGCTGGGCCTGATCTCCAAGAGCAACTTCACGAAATCGGCGTTCGATCAGCTGATGGGGTCTTCCTGACACACAAGCACGGCGATCACACTGCCGGACTACCCGCACTCTACCAGACTGCGAAATGGGACTCTGACCACCTCGCTTCGATTCAAGAGCTTCAACCGACTCCAGAAGGATTCGATCCAGGGTTTGCGATATTTGCGACGCCAAAGGCATATGATGCCCTCACAACGAGGTACGGTCCCTGGGATGAGCGGTTAACCTACCGATCAATCGAAGGTGGTGAAACAGTTGAAATCAATGGTATCGATGTATCGGCAGTTCCTATTGATCACCATCGTCCTGATTGCCATACATTGGGGTTCGTCGTCGATGACGGGGACAAGCGCATTTGCTATGCTCCTGATATGCGCCGCTGGCACGCAGATCCGCCAGAGAATGTGGATGTCCTAATTTGTGAAAGGGCAGCTATTCTTGGTCAACCGGTTCATGGACCCCGCGACGAACTGCTGTCTGCCGTGGAGAGCGTCAACGCCGAGCGAACAGTGTTGGTGAACGTGAACGAACATGTCCAGCAAGCTCATACTGATGAACTCCAACAACGTGCCTCTCAGGAGGGGTACGAACTCGGCACGGATTTCAAGACCTACGAGGTCTAATTCCCGCTCTTAATCCCACACTGTTCATCCGAAGAATTTTATCTATCTGTTTTGATTCACTACTCATGGGTCTCCGCCTCCTCCAGTACGCCGATATTGAAACCGCCTACGATACCCCCGAGCAGATCGGGCGGCTTGCTGGCCTCATCAACCAATTACGAAACGAAGCAACCATCGTTTGTGGTTCCGGAGACAATATCGGCCCCGGTGTCCTCTCACTTGTGACGCATGGCCGTCAGGCACTTGATTACTTCCGTGCAGTCGAAGCTGACGTAGACACATTTGGGAATCACGATTTCGACCATGGCCTCGATGCCCTCTTAGATATTGTTGATGAAGCACCTCAAACGTGGGTGTGTGCAAATGCCTTCAACAACGGCAAGCGGCTTGCCGCAGACGAGGGTGCAGTTCCCTGGACTATCATCAAAGTAGGATCACATCGGGTGGGTGTGATCGGTGTTACTCATCCGGAAACCGCTGAGATCAACCCTAATGCATCCGACGTTCGGTTTACTGATCCAGTATCAGCTGTCGAACAAGGAATTAATACACTTCAAGACAGGCACGTCGATCACATTGTCGTCCTTTCACATCTTGGAGACGATACTGAACTAGCTAAAGCAGTGAATGTTGATGTAATTCTTGGTGGTCACGATCACGTAAAGTTGATCAACCGTGTTGATGACACGCTTGTATGTCGGCCAGGTGGAACTGGTCGATATCTCCTGGAAGTCACCTTCGATGACAGACCGACAGCAACTCATCACACTGTATCCGATGGGCCACTCGATCGAAACGTTACAACGGCTCTCCGTAACCGAATCGATGCAGCAGGCCTTGGAGAAACGGTAGGAACTATTGAAGAGCCAATCATTTGTGATCTGATGGCGTGTAAGCGCGCCGAAAGTAGAATTGGAAATTTGATCACGGATGCGTATCGATGGAAAACTGGTGCAGATGTGAGCGTGAACTCGGGGGGTGGATTCAGGCGACACCCTCCCCTCACAGGGAAAGTAACCGCCTTCGATTTGGTAAAGGTCACTCCATATGAGAGCGATCTCGTCTTGCTTCGTGTCGATGGAGATGCTATGATGGCGACGTTGCGACACTTGGCTCTGGCCGACGCACCCGATGACCTCCCACGTTGGCACTTTGGGCACGTGAGTGGAGCAGAACTTGTCTGGGACGATGCGTCGGAAGAACTGCTTTCCGCAACCATCAACGGCGAGCCAGTGAAGTCGAACAGGATGTATGAGCTTGCGACGACCGAGTTTTTCGTCGAGAACGAAGACTTGTTCCCAGCATTTGGGCCAGACGATGTAATCGATTGTTCTGAACCACAGTACGAAGCAGTCATTGAATATGCGCGTGAGAAGGGTGTGGACCCACAAATTGAAGGCCGAATCTCTCGAACAATGCTTACCGAAGATAAGATACCAGAACGTGATTGGCCATACAGTCCTTGAGTGTACTCCTAATCGAGTTTTCTACCTAGAACCGCTACGGTTATCTTCCGGACACTCCGGGGACGCGTTGGGCAATCTTCATGGGGGGTGCAGGCAAACGCCTGGATATGAGCGAAGAAACGATCTTCACGCGGATCGTCGACGGTGAGATTCCCAGCTACACGGTGTACGAAGACGAGACAACCTACGCGTTTCTGGACGCGAACCCGCTCGCGCCCGGGCACACGCTGGTCATCCCCAAACGGCCGTACGAACGGGTCGAGGACCTCCCGGCTGACGTGGCCGCCGGCCTCGGCGCGGTCGTCAGCCAGCTCGCCCCGGCAGTCGAGGACGCCGTCGACGCGCCGGCCAGCCTCGTCGCGCTCCACGACGGCGAGGAGGCCGGCCAGGAAGTCCCCCACGTCCACTGGCACATCATCCCCCGCTTCGCCGACGACGGTGCCGGCGCTGTCCACGCCATGTTCGACGGCGTCGACCTCGACGAGGACGAGATGCAGGCCGTCGCCGAGGACATCCGCGACGCCCGGTCCTGATCCCGGCGAACGCATCCGCGACGCCCAGTCCTGACGCGGTCGAGGTACCCGATCCGAACCGCCGTCGAACGCCGGGAGTTTTATACGATCAACCCCGCACGGGCCATACATGGGCGCAGAACCGGAGGGAGAAGAGGAGTCGCCGTTCGACTCGAAGGGTGACCCGCGTGTCCACTTCCTGATGAACCTGATCCTGTCGTCGATATTCGCTTACATCGTCCTCTGGGGGCTCGACCTCATCGGCGCCCTCGAGTTCTCGACGCTACGGCTGGTGCTGGGCACCATCATCCTGATGGGACTCACGCAGGTGCTCGTCCTCTCGGACTAACAGGCACAGCTTGCACTGCCCTTCGACCGCTCGAACTCCATCTCCTCGCCGCAACTGGGGCACGTCGGCGGCTCCTCGCCCTCAACGTTGACGTCTCGAATCCGCTCGCTGCAGCCGTGACACCAGTAGGCGCCCTCCGAGCCGTCTGTCGTCGTCTCGCTCGACGACGCCTCCAGTACGTCGCGGACGGTCTGTAGGATGCTCATATGGACAGCACTGCATTATCCCGAATAAAGTCACTCCGATTGTGCGACCGGCCCACACACTCGTTGCCGGGCGGGGCTGGACGCCGTTACTCGACCGCCGCCGCCAGCGCGTCGAGCGCGCGCTTGAGTTCGCCCTTGCGCTTCCAGGCGGCCAGCCGGTCGCTGAGAAACGCCGGGCGCAGCCCCATGCTGACCTCCGAGACGGCGGTCACGTCCGTCCCGCCGTCCGTGGGCGCGCACGTGATCGTAGTTTCCATTGCGTCCAGCGGCTGCCCCTCCGCCTCCTCCTGCTCGTAGAAGATGCCGGTTTCGAGCTCCTCGAACCGGAGCGTCAGCTGGAGGCCGGTCGAACCGGCGACGACCAGCCAGTCCTCCTCGCGCTCCTCGAGGTCGAACACCTTGAAGCTCCCCTCGTACTTGACGATCGAGGCCGGATCCAGCTCCCGCTTGACCGCCGCCGGCGCCGCGTCGATCTGTCTCGACACCTCCACCGTACGCATGTGCCAGGCGTTGCGGCTGAGGGGTGAAAAAACCGATCCTGACGGGTCACGCCCGGCTGTATGTGAGGCCCCAGACGAGCGGTCGAAATGGAGTGACTTTTTATTTCGACGGGGTTAGGGCGGGTATGGCATTCCAGAAAGGCGACAGCGTCGTCCTGCACGACAAGCACAGCGACTACGACGGCGAGGTCGGCGAGGTCACGCAGGTGGCCGAGACGATGTTCGGCGACGAGAACTACACGATCAGCTTCGAGGAGGGGAAAGAACACGGTGTGCCCGAGGACTCGCTGGAAGCGGCCGACGAGGGGTCGGACGAGGACGAGGCTGACGCCGAGGCAGAGTAGGGCGATGGCGTCGGTCCCGTTCCACTACGTCGACCTCAGGGCGTTCAGCTACGCCACCGAGGACGACAGACGGGTCGAAGACGCGCTCCGGCTGTTTCTGCCCAAGAAGTTCGAGGTCGACCGCGCGGAGTCGGAGGGCCACTACGGCGACCGGATCCTGGTGCTGTCAGCCCGCGTCGAGAACGCCGACGACGTCCGGACGGTGCTCGACCGCCTGGAGGAGCTCCCTGATGCGGAGTTCGACCGCCTGGGCGAGGAACTCGACGAGCGGGTCAACGAGAACTGCAGCTTCTTCGTCTCGCTGTCGAAACAGGCGGCGTTCCACGGCGAGGTTCGCCTCGGCGACGGCCTCACGCTCCGGGGCAAGGTCGAGGCGTACCCGGCCAAGAAGTCGGGGGCCATCGACGCCGTCGCCAGCGAGTTCGGGTGGTCCTGAATGTACGAGGCGGTCCACGCCCGGCCGGACGGTGACAGCACTGTCGCCAGGCTGGCGCTGACCGCCAGCGAGTACGGCTACGACGGGATCGTCGTCCGCAACCACGGCGACAGTCCCGCGTCCTACGACCTCGAGCGCATCCGTGAGACGTACGGCATCGACGTGGTGACGGCCGTCGAGATCCGCGCCGAGGACCCGGCCCGCGCGAGCGGCTTCGTCGGCTCCCACCGCGAGGATCAGACCATCGTGCTCGTCCACGGCGGCGACCCGGCGATCAACCGGTTCGCCGTCGAACAGCCCGCCGTCGACGTGCTCGCACACCCCATGGCCGGCGACGGGGACTTCAACCACGTCCTCGGCCAGGAAGCCGCCCGGAACGGCGTCCGCGTCGAACTGTCCCTGCGCCGTGTACTCCGGCAGTCCGGCGGCCGTCGGGTCCGGGCGCTGGGGGACCTGCGGAAGCTCCGGGAACTGCTCGACGACGGCGACGTGCCGTTCGTCGTCAGCGCCGACGCCCGCTCGCACCTGCAGCTCCGGGCGCCACGCGAACTGGCGGCAGTCGGTGAGGTCGTCGGACTCGATTCTTCGAGTATCGAGGAGGGGCTGGCCGAGTGGCAGCACCTGACAGAGCGCAACCGCGAGCGACAGTCCGACTCGTTCGTCGAACCGGGCGTCCGCCGGGTCGAGACTGCATCAGATCCGGGAACTGATGCAGACGGCGGCGCCGACAGCGACAGTGACGGGGCGGCTGAGTGATGGATGGGAGCTGTTGCTCGCCGAGAGAACGCTTCTGAACGTTTTAGGCCGCCGTCGGCGAAAGGCAGCTAATGGAAAACCAGCGTCGTGCCCGTTCCGGGGGTGGTGATCGGTGACCTATCGCCCGGCGAGAATCGTCGCAGGCACACAGATCCGCCGCGTTCTCCGGCAGGTGGCCGCCAGCAAGACGAAGATCCTGCTGTACGTGGTGGCCGGCGTCGTCGGGATGGGGCCGCTGCTGGTCATCGGGACGCTGTTGCTCTCGACAGCGGGTGAACAGCTCGCGTCCGGCACCGTCGACAGTGCCGACCTGGAACCGGTGCCCGGGATCGTCTCCGGCGTCACTGCCGTCTTCCTCATCGGGTTGACGGTGATGGCGACGATCAGAGGGTTCACGAACGTCGGCGACGTCGACGAGCCGGCCTGCCTGCTGATTTCGACCTCGCTGCGAAACGCCGCAGTGGGCCTGGTCGGCGCGGAACTCGCGCTGTTCGGGCTCTGGCTCGCGCCGCTGGCGCTGGTGCTTTCGGGCTCGTTCGCGTACGGTGTGGGGACACCGCTGCCAGTACTGACGGCCTCGCTCGTGCTCCTGGTGCTGCTGCTCGTCGCCGTCCCCGTCGGGTTCGTCGTGGGAGTCTGCATCCGGCACCTCCTGACGGTGTACGAGCCGATCGCGAGGTACCGGACGCCGCTGCTGGTCGTGCTCGGAGTGGCGTACTTCGCCGCGATCGCGCTGGGCTGGATCGGGTCGATCACGACCCTGCTGTTCGAACTGCTCGGCGACAGCCCCCTGGGCTGGCCCGGCCACGTCCTGCTGGCCGGCGTCCCCGGCGTCCCGTTCTCGGCCGGGAAGGCCCTCGCGGGCGTCACGGGCGTGTTCGTGATCGCGCCCGTCGCGATGCTCGCGGGGTTCCGCGCTGCGGCGTATCACTGGTTCGCCGACCCGGCCCAGTCCAACGAGGCGGCCGAGGAGATCGAGTCGGGCGACCGGCTGGCGAGCCTGCTCGACGCGGCGGTCTCTACGCCCGTCCGGACGGTGACGGTCACGGCGATCCGCCGGACGAAACGCGCGCCAATCCGCCTGCTGTACGTGGCGTATCCGCTGTTCGGGTCGACGTTTTTCATCCAGGAGATCGCCCGGACCGGGACGCTGCCGAGCTACGGCGCGATCGCCCTCGGGCTGTACGTCGTCTGGGGGGCCGGCGCAGCGTTCGCGCTGAACCTCCTCGGCGACCACGGCCCCGCGATGGAGTCGGTGCTGATCTCGACGGTCTCCGGGCGCGAGGTTGTGGGCGGAACAGTCCTCGCCGCGGCCGTCGTGGGCGCTCCGGTCGCGCTGCTCGTCGCTCCAGTCGCAGGATTCGTGAGCCCGCTTTCGGCCGCCCAGACGGGGTTGCTGGTCGCCGGTACCCTCGTCGGGGTCGTCGCGTCGCCGGTGCTTGCCTCGGGGATCGGCTCGCTGTTCCCGCGCTTCGGGAGTGTCCGCGTGATGAACAAGCGGGAGGCCGTCATGCCGAGCAAGACCGCGTTTCTCCTCTATACGGCGGCGATCATGCTGCCGTCGCTGTCGGCCGCGATCCTGTACCTGGACGGCATGGCGTCGTCGATCGCCGACATGCTCACCGCCTTCCTCACACTCGCACCTGCAGTCTCCTTTACGGTCAAGCCGTTGCTGGTGACTGTCGTCGCCTCGATACTGCTGGTCGCGGGGATCGTTGCGCCGTTCCTCTCGGTCTGGTACGCGATTAACCGGTTCGACTCCTACTGCCCGCACTGATACTGTGACTGTTTACCGTTACGTCGAGGGCTGTACGGCCGGCTCCGCGTTCTCCTCGCGCTCCTGGGTGACCGCCAGGAACGCGTCCTCCAGGCTGGCGTGTGCGCCGGCCTCCGCACGGGATTTGAGCGTCTCCGGGTCGCCTTCCGCGACGAGTTCGCCGTCGTGGAGCACGCCGATCGTGTCGGCGAGTTCGTCGACGACCGGGAGGATGTGCGTCGAGAGGAAGATAGTCATGTCCTGGTCGGCGAGTTCCGCGATGGTGTCCCGCATCGTGCGTGCTGCGCGGGGGTCCAACCCGCTCGTCGGCTCGTCGAGTAACGCCACAGCCGGCCGGTGGAGCACCGCCTGGATCACGCCGATTTTCTGGCGCATCCCCTTCGAGTAGTCGCCGATCCGCTTGTTCGCGTCCGCCAGCAGATCGAACCGGTCGAGCATCGCCTCGATGCGCTCGTTTGTCTTCGCCGCCGGCAGGTCACGAAGGCCGGCCACGTAGCGGAGCTGTTCGCGGCCGGTCAGTTCGTCGTAGATTGGCGGATCCTCCGGGAGGTACCCGATGTGCGGCGTCACCGACTCGCGGTTCTGGATCGACCGGCCGGCGACGCTGGCCGCCCCGGAGGTCGGCCGGGTCAGCGTCGTCAGCATCCGCATCGTCGTCGTCTTGCCCGCACCGTTCGGGCCGAGGAACCCGTAGACGCTTCCCTCGGGAACTGTCGTCGTGAGGTTCGAGACGGCGGTTGTCTCCCCGTAGCGTTTCGTCAGCGCCTCCATCTCGATAGCGGGCGGGGCCATGTCCAACCGTCGGCCCCACAGCACTGTAAACCCTCGCCGGCGGTTTCCGAACACGAGATCGGTCTCCACCTCCTCCGAACACGAGATCGGTCTCCACCTCCTCGTTCCTCAGCGTATCCAGGGATCGAGGACACCAAAAAACCGGACACTCGGCCCGAGTGAAAGGGAATACTTTAGCCGTGTCGTGACCAACCGAGTGCCAGATGGAACGCGGCGACGCCGACAGCTTCGACCGGCTGGGAACGCTGGGTATCGAGGAGGAGTACTTCATCGTCGGGCCGGACAACCGGCCGCGTGCTGGGACGGGCGAGCTGGTGTACGAGTCAGAGCCCCCGGCGCTGCTGGAGGAGCGGCTCGACCACGAGCTGTTCAAGTGCGTCATCGAGACGCAGACGCCGGTGATCGAGGAGCCCGCGACAGCGGGCGAACAGCTCCGTGGGGTGCGGCGTGCGCTCGTCGAACACGCCGCCGACCACGGCTACGGGATCGCTGCTGCGGGGCTGCACCCGATGGCACGCTGGCGCGACCTCGTCCACGCTGAGAAGCCCCGCTATCGCGCACAGCTCGACCGGATCCAGTATCCACAACACCGCAACACGACCGCGGGGCTGCACGTCCACGTCGGCGTCGACGATCCGGACAAGGCGGTCTGGGTCGCAAACGAGGTCCGGTGGCACCTCACCCTGATGCTCGCGCTGGCCGCGAACTCGCCGTTCTGGAACGGGTTCGACACCGGCCTCGCCTCCGCCCGCGCGAAGATTTTCGAGGGGCTGCCCAACACCGGCATGCCGACGACGTTCGACTCCTACGAGGCGTTCGACCGCTTCGAGCAAACAATGATCGAGACGGGGTCGATCGACGACCGGGGGGAACTGTGGTACGACGTTCGGCCACACTCGGCGCACGGTACCGTCGAGATCCGGATCCCCGACGCCCAGCACGACGTCGACCGCGCGCTGACGCTGACGGAGTACGCGTACGAGCTGGTGATCGACCTCTGTGAGCGCTACGAGGACGGCGAGAGCGGGTCGGCCTATCGCCGCGAACTGCTCGACGAAAACAAGTGGCGGGCGCTGCGGTACGGCCACGACGCCGAACTGCTCGGCCGCAACGTCGAGGAGGCCGTGCCCGTCAGCACGCTCGTCGAACGCGAGGCCGACCGCCTGGACGTGCCCGACCTACTGGACCTGTACGACACAGAGAGTGGCGCCAGCCGCCAGCGACGGATCCTCGAAACTGAGGGACCGGACGCGCTCTGTGAGTCGTTGCTCCTGACCGGCGAGTGAATCACGTCTGGCTGTAGAGGCGGCGGTCGTAGATCCGATCGAACGCCGTCGCGGCGTGTGCGACCAGCATCTCGAGCAGCTGGGCGTCCTCGGTCTCCAGTGCGTTCGCCTCGCCGACGAACGCCAGGAGGACGATCGACGAGTCGTCGTGTGCCATTACCAGGATCGACAGCAGGGCATTGGGGGCCTCCAGCGCGTCCGGCGGATCCTCCACAGTCACGGCGGACGCAGGCTCCTGATCGAGCGCGTCGTTCGCCAGCTCGAACAGCGTTTCGTCCGCGGCGCTGACGACCGTGTTGTCCAGGAACTCGTGGTCGTCGGCGTCGGTCGCCACGATGGCGACCTCGGTGACGTCGAGGAACGCCTGGATCCCCTGGATACACAGCGAACTCACCTCGTCCAGCGAGTCGCTGCGGTTGAGTTCCCGGCCGTAGTTGTTGACGTCGGCCGCTTTCTGTGCGAACTGTTCGACGCGGTCTCGCTCCGCAGCAAGTTCGCGCTGGCCCTGCCTGCTCCGGGCGTCGTACAGGCCGACCAGCACGCCCACGACTGCGCCGACGGTGATCTGGTTCATCGCGACGTACTTGCCGCCTGTCAGGGAGTTCGCGGTCACCTGCTGGCTGAACAGGATCAGCGCCGCCACCGACGCGAACAGTAGCGAACTCCCGACGCCCCAGGCGACGATCATGGGGAGATCCGGTTCGTATGCCGGCT